>NZ_JACYVY010000021.1:0-33660 GCF_017151825.1 Staphylococcus sp. EG-SA-18 | reverse complement strand
AAAGTCCTCCTGGGTATGTTTTTGTCGTTAAAAACATTGTACCGTAAAAGGACTGTTATATGGCCTTTTTACTTTTACACAATTATACGGACTTTATCATTTATAACAGATCCATTTATGCTACTCAGTTTTTTACTATTACAAAAAATAAAGGAGTTTTTAAAAATGAAAGACACATTAATGAGTATACAAATAATTCCTAAAACACCAAACAATGACAATGTTATACCTTACGTAGACGAGGCGATTAAAATAATTGACGAATCTGGTATGCATTTTAGAGTAGGTCCGTTAGAAACGACAGTACAAGGAAATATGAATGAATGTTTAATTTTAATACAATCATTAAATGAACGAATGGTGGAACTTGAATGTCCAAGTATTATTAGCCAAGTTAAGTTTTATCATGTGCCAGATGGCATCACTATTGAAACTTTAACTGAAAAATATGATGAATAACATTAAAAGTGAAGTAAACTGGATTTGAATTGGCTTGTTAGAGATGACGTATAACTTTAACTGTTTTTGCACTTTATAGTTAAATTTAATATAATTATTAAATGATACGGGCAAATAGAAAGGATTTTGTAAAGTGAACGAAGAACAAAGAAAAGCAAGTTCTGTAGATGTTTTAGCTGAGAGAGATAAGAAAGCAGAAAAAGATTATAGTAAATATTTTGAACATGTTTATCAGCCGCCTAATTTAAAAGAAGCAAAAAAAAGAGGTAAACAAGAAGTTCGTTATAATAGAGATTTTCAAATTGATGAAAAATATCGCGGTATGGGGAACGAGCGTACATTTTTAATTAAAACATATGGATGTCAAATGAATGCACATGACACTGAGGTCATTGCTGGTATACTTGAAGCATTAGGCTATCAAGCAACGACTGATATTAACACTGCAGATGTTATTTTAATTAATACATGTGCGATTAGAGAAAATGCCGAGAACAAAGTGTTTAGTGAAATAGGTAATTTGAAGCATTTGAAAAAAGAACGACCTGATATTTTAATCGGTGTTTGTGGTTGTATGTCACAAGAAGAGTCAGTAGTGAATAAAATTTTAAAATCGTATCAAAATGTAGATATGATATTTGGTACACATAATATTCATCATTTACCAGAAATTTTAGAAGAAGCATACTTATCTAAAGCAATGGTTGTTGAAGTATGGTCTAAAGAAGGAGACGTTATTGAAAATCTTCCAAAAGTCCGTGAAGGCAACATTAAAGCATGGGTCAATATTATGTATGGTTGTGATAAGTTTTGTACATATTGCATTGTTCCATTTACAAGAGGTAAAGAACGAAGCCGCAGACCTGAAGACATTATAGATGAAGTACGTGAACTTGCTCGTGAAGGTTACAAAGAAATAACGCTTTTAGGTCAAAATGTAAATTCTTATGGTAAAGATTTACAGGATATAGAATATGACTTAGGAGATCTTTTACAAGCAATTTCTAAAATAGCGATTCCAAGAGTTCGTTTCACAACAAGTCATCCTTGGGACTTTACAGATCACATGATTGATGTTATTTCAGAGGGTGGTAATATCGTTCCTCATATCCACTTGCCAGTTCAATCTGGAAATAATGCAGTATTAAAAATAATGGGTAGAAAATATACACGAGAAAGTTATTTGGATTTAGTAAAACGAATCAAAGATAGAATTCCTAATGTAGCATTAACTACAGATATTATTGTAGGGTATCCAAATGAATCAGAGGAACAATTTGAAGAAACTTTAACTCTGTATGATGAAGTTGGTTTTGAACATGCATATACGTATTTGTATTCACAACGTGATGGTACGCCTGCTGCTAAAATGAAAGATAATGTACCTTTAAATGTCAAAAAGGAACGATTGCAACGTTTGAATAAAAAAGTTGGTCATTATTCACAAATAGCTATGAGTAAGTACGAAGGACAAACTGTAACAGTACTTTGTGAAGGTAGTAGTAAAAAAGATGATCAGGTTCTTGCTGGCTACACTGATAAAAATAAGCTAGTTAATTTCAAAGCGCCTAAAGAAATGATTGGTAAACTAGTGGAAGTACGAATAGATGAAGCTAAACAGTATTCATTAAATGGCAGTTTTGTAAAGGAAGTAGAGCCGGAAATGGTGATTCAATAAATGTATAATAAAGATGACGTGTTGAAACAAGCGGATAATATTGCAAATAAAATTAAAAATTTGGATACTATCAAAACATATCAACAAATTGAAGCACAGATTCATCAGAACCAAACGATAAAGACTAAAATGGATATGTTAAAAAAGCATCAAAAACAAGCAGTAAACTTTCAAAATTACGGGAAACAAAATGCGCTAGAACAGTCGGAACATACCATTCAAAGTATAGAAGCAGAAATAAATACATTGCCCATAGTTGAACAGTTTCAAACTTCACAATATGAAGCGAATCAATTATTGAAAATGTTTGTATCAACAATGGAAACACGTTTAAATGACCATAATAAAGCCAAGCATAGTGATTAATTACAAACAAAAAGGAGAACAATCATATGAAATCAAGAAAACTGGCTATAACTGCACTTTTAATTGCAATAAATGTTGTATTAAGCAGTATTATCATCATTCCTCTAGGACCAGTTAAGGCAGCACCAGTACAGCATTTTGTAAATGTATTAAGTGCGGTCATAGTAGGTCCTTGGTATGGATTAGCTCAAGCGCTTATATCATCAATTTTAAGAGTTCTTTTTGGTACTGGTACAGCTTTTGCATTTCCAGGTAGTATGATTGGAGTTTTATTGGCTAGTATGTTTTACATATATCGTAAACATATATTCATGGCCGCGGTCGGTGAAGTACTTGGAACTGGTGTCATCGGAAGTTTAATTTGTATACCATTAGCATATTTCCTTGGGCTTCAAGACTTCTTCATTAAACCGTTAATGATTACGTTCATAGTCTCAAGTGCTATCGGATCTATTATAAGTTATTTCTTATTAATTACTCTAAAAAAACGTGGTATTCTTCAAAGGTTTATAAAATAATTTTATGATATATGATTTCAAACAGAGTCATTGTTCATTTTAATATTGAACGCCCTTACTTAATTAAATGTCTTGAATGTTAGAATTTTAATTTAATTCTAAACATGCTATTGACACATTTTATTAGGTTTGAGGCGTTTTCTTATACATTTAAGATGCTTCGTGATTATATGGTATGAATAGGTTTGTAAAAGTAAGTATGTTAAAATGTATAAGTTAAATAATTAATAATTAAAAAGCTTACAAACGAATATATTGTAAAGACAAATTTTAAAAAGAGACAAGGGTTGTGAAGAAATAATATGTCTAATGTTACACCAATGATGCAGCAATATTTAAAAATAAAATCAGAATACCAAGATTGCTTATTATTTTTTAGACTAGGTGATTTCTATGAAATGTTTTATGAAGATGCCAAGGAGGCATCACGTGTACTTGAAATTACTTTAACTAAAAGAGATGCTAAAAAAGAAAATCCAATTCCGATGTGTGGTGTTCCGTATCATTCTGCAGATAGTTATATAGATACACTTGTTAATAATGGATATAAAGTAGCTATTTGTGAACAGATGGAAGATCCGAAACAAACGAAAGGTATGGTTAGACGTGAGGTAGTAAGAATTGTGACTCCAGGAACTGTGATGGAGCAAGGTGGTGTAGATGATAAACAAAATAACTATATTTTAAGTTTTGTTATGAATCAACCTGAAATTGCGCTTAGTTACTGTGATGTTTCTACTGGCGAATTAAAGGTTACACATTTTAATGATGAAGCGACTTTATTAAATGAAATTACGACGATAAACCCTAACGAAGTTGTTATCAATGACAATATTTCCGATAATTTAAAAAGACAAATTAATATGGTGACAGAAACAATAACAGTCAGGGAAACGTTATCATCAGAAATCTATAGTGTGAATCAAACTGAACATAAATTAATGTATCAAGCGACACAATTATTGCTAGATTATATTCATCATACACAAAAACGTGATTTATCGCATATCGAGGATGTTGTTCAATATGCAGCTATAGATTATATGAAAATGGATTTTTATGCTAAGAGAAACCTTGAGTTAACGGAAAGCATTCGATTAAAATCAAAAAAAGGAACGCTACTTTGGCTAATGGACGAAACGAAAACACCAATGGGAGCACGCCGCTTAAAACAATGGATAGATAGACCACTAATAAGTAAAGAACAAATTGAAGCACGATTAGATATCGTTGATGAATTTAGTGCTCATTTCATAGAAAGAGACACCTTAAGAACATATCTTAATCAAGTGTATGATATTGAACGTCTTGTTGGGCGTGTTAGTTACGGAAATGTTAATGCGAGAGATTTAATTCAACTTAAACATTCCATTTCTGAAATACCGAATATTAAAGCATTACTAAATTCTATGAATCAGAATACGCTTGTACAAGTTAATCAACTAGAACCCCTTGATGATTTACTTGATATATTAGAACAGAGTTTAGTAGAAGAACCACCAATTTCAGTTAAAGATGGCGGACTATTCAAAGTTGGTTTTAATACGCAATTAGATGAATATCTTGAAGCTTCAAAAAACGGAAAAACATGGTTAGCAGAATTACAAGCCAAAGAAAGACAACGTACAGGAATAAAATCATTGAAAATAAGCTTTAATAAAGTGTTTGGTTATTTTATAGAAATAACACGTGCCAACTTGCAAAATTTTGAACCAAGTGAATTTGGTTATATGAGGAAGCAAACGTTATCGAATGCTGAACGTTTTATAACTGATGAACTTAAAGAAAAAGAAGATATCATTTTAGGTGCGGAAGACAAAGCCATCGAATTAGAATATCAATTATTTGTTCAGCTACGTGAAGAAGTTAAAAAATATACTGAACGTTTACAACAACAAGCTAAAATTATTTCAGAGCTAGATTGTTTACAGAGCTTTGCAGAAATTGCTCAAAAATATAATTACACTAGGCCTTCATTTAGTGAAAATAAAACATTAGAATTAGTGGAATCTAGGCACCCAGTAGTGGAAAGAGTAATGGATTATAATGACTATGTGCCTAATAATTGTCGATTAGATAATGAAACATTTATATATTTAATTACAGGTCCGAATATGTCTGGTAAATCGACATATATGAGACAAGTTGCCATAATTAGTATAATGGCCCAAATGGGAGCTTATGTCCCTTGTAAAGAGGCAGTGTTACCTATATTTGATCAAATATTCACTAGAATAGGTGCGGCAGATGATTTGGTTTCAGGTAAGAGTACGTTTATGGTAGAAATGCTAGAAGCACAAAAGGCATTAACTTATGCAACAGAGGATAGTTTGATTATTTTCGATGAAATTGGACGTGGTACTTCAACGTATGACGGTTTAGCTTTAGCGCAGGCAATGATAGAGTATGTAGCTGAAACATCACATGCTAAAACGTTATTTTCAACACATTATCATGAATTGACAACATTAGATCAAGCATTACCAAGTCTAAAAAATGTTCACGTCGCTGCTAATGAATATAAAGGTGAACTTATATTCTTGCATAAAGTCAAAGATGGTGCAGTTGACGATAGTTATGGTATTCAAGTTGCGAAATTAGCTGATTTACCTGAAAAAGTTATTAGCAGAGCACAAGTGATTCTAAGCGAGTTTGAAGCGTCTGCTGGTAAAAAATCATCGATATCAAATTTAAAAATGGTCGAAAATGAACCTGAAATTAATCAAGAAAATTTAAACTTAAGTGTTGAAGAAACAACTGATACTTTATCTCAAAAAGACTTTGAACAAGCATCATTTGATTTGTTTGAAAATGATCAAGAAAGCGAGATTGAACTACAAATTAAAAATTTGAATTTATCTAATATGACACCAATTGAGGCATTGGTGAAGTTAAGTGAATTACAAAATCAATTAAAATAGAGGTGTTGCAAAATGGGGAAAATTAAAGAACTCCAAACCTCATTAGCAAATAAAATCGCAGCAGGTGAAGTAGTTGAAAGACCGAGTTCTGTTGTGAAAGAACTGTTGGAAAATGCTATAGATGCAGGCGCTACAGAAATAAGCATTGAAGTAGAGGAATCTGGCGTCCAATCTATTCGCGTAGTCGATAATGGAAGCGGAATTGAAGCGGAAGACTTAGGATTAGTATTTCATAGACATGCGACTAGTAAATTAGATCAAGATGAAGATTTATTTCATATTAGGACATTAGGATTCCGTGGTGAAGCACTAGCCAGTATTTCATCAGTTGCTAAAGTAACATTGAAGACTTGCACGGATAATGCTAATGGAAATGAAATATATGTAGAAAATGGTGAAATATTAAATCATAAGCCTGCAAAAGCGAAAAAAGGAACAGATATACTTGTAGAATCATTATTTTATAATACACCAGCACGTTTAAAATATATTAAAAGTTTATACACTGAACTAGGTAAAATAACAGATATTGTCAACAGAATGGCAATGAGCCATCCGGACATTCGAATAGCACTCATTTCAGATGGCAAAACAATGTTAAGTACAAATGGTTCAGGACGAACTAATGAAGTGATGGCAGAGATTTATGGGATGAAAGTTGCACGAGATTTAGTACATATATCTGGAGATACAAGTGATTATCACATTGAAGGTTTTGTTGCAAAGCCTGAACATTCTAGAAGTAATAAGCACTATATTTCTATTTTTATTAATGGACGATACATTAAAAACTTTATGCTAAATAAAGCGATTTTAGAAGGCTATCATACACTCTTAACAATAGGTAGGTTCCCGATTTGTTATATTAATATTGAAATGGATCCAATCTTAGTAGACGTAAATGTTCATCCAACAAAACTAGAAGTGCGTTTATCAAAAGAAGAGCAACTATATCAATTGATAGTGAGCAAAATACAAGAAGCATTTAAAGACCGTATATTAATTCCTAAAAATAACTTGGATTATGTGCCGAAAAAAAATAAAGTGTTACATTCATTCGAACAACAAAAAATCGAATTTGAACAAAGACAAAACACAGAGAATAATCAAGAGAAGACGTTTTCATCTGAAGAAAGTAACAGTAAGCCATTTATGGTAGAAAATCAAAACGATGAAATAGTTATAAGAGAAGATTCATATAATCCATTCGTAACGAAAACGTCTGAAAGTTTAATAGCTGATGATGAATCTTCCGGTTATAATAATACACGTGAAAAAGATGAAGACTACTTCAAAAAGCAACAAGAAATTCTACAAGAAATGGATCAAACATTTGATTCGAATGACGATACATCTGTGCAAAATTATGAGAATAAAGCGTCTGATGATTATTATGATGTAAACGATATTAAAGGAACAAAAAGTAAAGACCCTAAACGAAGAATTCCATATATGGAAATTGTTGGCCAAGTACATGGAACGTATATTATTGCTCAAAATGAATTTGGCATGTACATGATTGACCAGCATGCAGCTCAAGAAAGAATAAAATATGAATATTTTCGAGATAAAATAGGTGAAGTTACCAATGAAGTACAAGATTTATTAATCCCGTTAACATTTCATTTTTCAAAAGATGAACAATTAGTCATTGATCAATATAAAAATGAGCTTCAACAAGTAGGTATCATGTTAGAACATTTTGGTGGTCATGATTATATTGTAAGTAGCTATCCAGTTTGGTTCCCTAAAGATGAAGTAGAAGAAATTATTAAAGATATGATTGAGCTAATTTTGGAAGAGAAAAAAGTAGATATCAAAAAATTACGTGAAGATGTAGCAATCATGATGTCATGTAAAAAATCTATTAAAGCGAATCATTATTTACAAAAACATGAAATGTCTGATTTAATTGATCAATTAAGAGAAGCGGAAGATCCATTTACATGTCCACATGGTCGTCCAATTATCATTAATTTTTCAAAATACGAATTAGAAAAATTATTTAAGCGTGTGATGTAGAGAGGATGAATCAAGTGAATAACAACATATTGCCTGCCATAAGAAACATTAAAGATTTAGAGAAACTGATTAAAACAGATTATAAAATGTGTGTGCTTCTAGATATGCATATAGGACATATAAAAAGTATTATGGAATTGCTGAAGCAAAATCATATAGAGTGTTTTATTCATATAGATTTGATAAAAGGTTTAAGCCACGATGAATTTGCAAGTGAATTTATTATTCAGCAATACAAGCCAAAAGGTATCGTATCGACTAAATCTAAAGTAATAAAAAAAGCTAAATCATTAAATACTTTAACGATTTTTAGAGTATTTATTATTGATAGTCAAGCATTGAAACGCAGTATAGATTTGATAAAAAAAGTTGAACCTGATTTTGTTGAAGTACTTCCAGGTGTTGCGAGTAAAGCGATTCATCATATTCAGAAAGAAACAAACACACAAGTCATTGCAGGTGGCCTAATTAATACAATAGATGAAGTCAATGAAGCTGTTAAAAATGGAGCGAAATATGTAACAACTAGTTATGATAAACTTTGGTAAATCATAAGTCTGCAAAAATTTCATTTTTCACGAGATTTAGTCATATAACATATTAAAAAAGCCGTTTTCATATGGGATATGTAATAAGGTATTTAAGGTATCATACAAAGAATAATTAAATAACATAATTAGCACCTCTAAAACGATTAAAATCATTAAAGTTTTAGAGGTGTTTATTAGTAAAAAATGCAACTAGTCATAAAAAATATGGCTGAAGAATGTCAATTAAACATAATGGCGTCATAAATAAATTAGTGCGGATTGATATTTCTAGTTTTCAAATTAAACTACTTTTATAAAGACTTGAAAAATTAAATTTGACAAAATTTTTACAAAAACCATTGACAACGCTTTCATATCGATAGTATCATAACAAATATAATAAAAGTTAATACATAGAATAGAGACGGGAGATTTCTACGAGCCAAACTGCTAGTGTAGGAATCTCTTTGTCTTTTTGGGAGGACATTTAATATGAATGTATATTTAGCAGAATTCCTAGGAACTGCAATCTTAATCCTTTTTGGTGGTGGCGTTTGTGCCAATGTCAATTTAAAGAGAAGTGCTGCGAATGGTGCTGATTGGATTGTCATCACAGCTGGATGGGGATTAGCGGTTACAATGGGTGTGTTTGCTGTCGGTCAATTCTCAGGTGCACATTTAAACCCAGCGGTGTCTTTAGCTCTTGCATTAGACGGAAGTTTTGATTGGTCATTAGTTCCTGGTTATATTGTTGCTCAAATGTTAGGTGCAATTGTCGGAGCAACAATTGTATGGTTAATGTACTTGCCACATTGGAAAGCGACAGAAGAAGCTGGCGCGAAATTAGGTGTTTTCTCTACAGCACCGGCTATTAAGAATTACTTTGCCAACTTTTTAAGTGAGATTATCGGAACAATGGCATTAACTTTAGGTATTTTATTTATCGGTGTAAACAAAATTGCCGATGGTTTAAATCCTTTAATTGTCGGAGCATTAATTGTTGCAATCGGATTAAGTTTAGGCGGTGCTACTGGTTATGCAATCAACCCAGCACGTGATTTAGGTCCGAGAATTGCACATGCGATTTTACCAATAGCTGGTAAAGATGGTTCAAATTGGTCATATGCAATCGTTCCTATCTTAGGACCAATTGCCGGTGGTTTATTAGGTGCAGTGGTATACGCTGTATTTTATAAACATACATTTAATATTGGTTGTGCAATTGCAATTGTTGTAGTTATTATTACTTTGATTTTAGGTTACATTTTAAATAAATCATCAAAAAAAGGTGATATCGAATCAATTTACTAAAATAAAAAGAAACGTAAATAGCATAATTTAACATGTTTGATTCATGGATTATGCTATTTTTTCGCCAAAATTTAACAGATTTTGTACAATGGGTTAGCGATTATTTTTTAATAAAGGAGATACTACTAATGGAAAAATATATTTTATCTATAGACCAAGGAACAACAAGCTCAAGAGCGATTTTATTCAATCAAAAAGGGGAAATTGCAGGGGTAGCACAACGTGAGTTTAAGCAATATTTTCCACAATCAGGTTGGGTTGAACATGATGCAAATGAAATTTGGACATCTGTGTTAGCTGTAATGACGGAAGTAATTAATGAAAATGATGTTAGAGCTGATCAAATTGCAGGTATCGGTATTACAAACCAACGCGAAACAACGGTGGTTTGGGACAAACATACTGGCCGCCCAATTTATCACGCAATTGTTTGGCAATCACGTCAAACACAATCAATTTGTTCAGAATTAAAACAACAAGGATATGAACAAACATTTAGAGATAAGACAGGATTACTTTTAGATCCGTATTTTGCAGGTACAAAAGTTAAATGGATTCTAGACAATGTTGAAGGTGCACGAGAAAAAGCAGAAAATGGCGATCTATTATTTGGAACGATTGATACTTGGTTAGTATGGAAATTATCAGGAAAAGCTGCGCATATTACTGATTATTCAAATGCGAGTCGTACATTAATGTTTAATATCCATGATTTAGAATGGGACGATGAGTTATTAGAACTACTTACAGTACCTAAAAATATGTTGCCAGAAGTTAAACCTTCAAGTGAAGTATATGGTAAGACAATTGATTACCACTTCTATGGTCAAGAAGTACCAATCGCTGGTGTAGCTGGTGATCAACAAGCAGCATTATTTGGACAAGCTTGCTTCGAACGTGGTGACGTGAAAAACACATATGGAACTGGTGGCTTCATGTTAATGAATACAGGTGACAAAGCGGTTAAATCTGAAAGTGGTTTATTAACAACAATTGCTTATGGTATTGATGGAAAAGTAAATTATGCGCTTGAAGGTTCCATCTTTGTTTCGGGTTCAGCAATCCAATGGTTACGTGATGGATTAAGAATGATTAATTCAGCACCACAATCAGAAAGTTATGCGACACGAGTTGACTCTACTGAGGGTGTTTATGTTGTTCCAGCTTTTGTAGGTTTAGGAACACCATATTGGGATTCTGAAGCACGTGGTGCGATTTTCGGTTTATCACGTGGAACTGAAAAAGAGCACTTTATCCGTGCAACTATAGAATCACTATGTTACCAAACTCGTGACGTTATGGAAGCAATGTCAAAAGACTCTGGCATTGATGTCCAAAGTTTACGTGTCGATGGTGGTGCAGTTAAAAACAACTTTATTATGCAGTTCCAAGCAGACATTGTTAATACTTCTGTTGAAAGACCTGAAATTCAAGAAACTACAGCTTTAGGTGCTGCATTTTTAGCAGGATTAGCAGTTGGATTCTGGGAGAGTAAAGATGATATCGCTAAAAACTGGAAATTAGAAGAAAAATTCGATCCGAAAATGGATGAAGGCGAAAGAGAAAAATTATATAGAGGTTGGAAAAAAGCTGTTGAAGCAACACAAGTTTTTAAAACAGAATAAACTTGTAGATTAGACTTTTGTATAAACATTGTGATACAATCAATTTAAGTTAATATTTGAATCGAGAAGCGAGAGATTTGTTCGAACATGTACAATTGAAGGATTGTTTATGTGGGACAAGTCTCTCGTTTTTACATTTTTTAGGAGGCGTTTTGGAATGGCGTTGTCTACTTTTAAGAGAGAACATATTAAAAAGAATTTAAGAAATGATGAATATGATTTAGTAATTATTGGTGGCGGTATTACAGGTGCAGGTATTGCACTAGACGCGAGTGAAAGAGGAATGAAAGTTGCATTAGTTGAAATGCAAGACTTTGCACAAGGAACAAGCTCAAGATCTACAAAATTAGTCCATGGTGGTTTACGTTACTTAAAACAATTCCAAATTGGAGTAGTTGCCGAAACTGGTAAAGAACGTGCGATTGTTTATGAAAATGGACCTCATGTTACGACTCCAGAGTGGATGCTTTTACCAATGCATAAAGGTGGAACATTTGGTAAATTCTCAACATCAATTGGTTTAGGAATGTATGATCGTTTAGCAGGTGTTAAGAAGTCTGAACGTAAAAAAATGTTATCTAAAAAAGAAACTTTAGCTAAAGAACCATTAGTTAAAAAAGAAGGTCTAAAAGGCGGCGGTTACTATGTTGAATATCGTACTGACGATGCGCGTTTAACTATTGAAGTTATGAAGCGTGCTGCTGAAAAAGGCGCAGAAATTATCAACTATACTAAATCTGAACACTTCACTTATGATAAAAATCAACAAGTAAATGGTGTTAAAGTTATAGATAAATTAACTAATGAAAATTATACAATTAAGGCTAAAAAAGTGGTTAATGCAGCAGGTCCATGGGTTGATGATGTTAGAAGTGGTGATTATGCACGCAATAATAAAAAATTACGTTTAACTAAAGGTGTACATGTTGTTATTGATCAATCAAAATTCCCATTAGGTCAAGCAGTATACTTTGATACTGAAAAAGATGGAAGAATGATTTTTGCAATTCCACGTGAAGGAAAAGCGTATGTAGGTACTACAGATACATTCTATGACAATATCAAATCTTCACCATTAACTACACAAGAAGACAGAGACTATTTAATCGATGCGATTAATTACATGTTCCCTAGTGTTAATGTTACAGATGAAGATATTGAATCAACATGGGCAGGAATTAGACCATTAATTTACGAAGAAGGCAAAGACCCTTCTGAAATCTCTCGTAAGGATGAAATTTGGGAAGGTAAATCAGGTTTATTAACTATTGCAGGTGGTAAATTAACAGGCTATCGTCACATGGCTCAAGACATTGTTGATTTAGTATCTAAACGCTTGAAAAAAGACTACGGTTTAACATTTAGTCCATGTAATACAAAAGGTCTGGCAATTTCAGGTGGCGATGTAGGTGGTAGCAAGAACTTTGATGCGTTTGTAGAGCAAAAAGTAGATGTAGCTAAAGGATTCGGCATTGATGAAGATGTTGCAAGACGTTTAGCATCTAAATATGGTTCAAATGTTGATGAATTGTTCAACATTGCGCAAACATCTCAATACCATGATAGCAAGTTACCATTAGAAATTTATGTAGAACTTGTTTATAGTATTCAACAAGAAATGGTATACAAACCTAACGATTTCTTAGTTCGTCGTTCTGGTAAAATGTATTTCAATATTAAAGATGTATTAGATTATAAAGATGCTGTCATCGATATTATGGCAGATATGCTTGATTACTCTCCAGCTCAAATTGAAGCATATACTGAAGAAGTTGAGCAAGCAATTAAAGAAGCGCAACATGGAAATAATCAACCAGCAGTTAAAGAATAATTAATTTGTACAATCATAAACTGGTGTCCTGTTTTAAGGGCATCAGTTTTTTTATACGAGATACATTAGTCAATTGAAACTATGCATCACTAAATGTATGATAATAATAAAAGCGAATATAAAAGCGTTGTTATTAAAGGTGTGAGATGATGACTGAAAAACAATTTAAATTAACTGTACAAGATAATACGAATATTGAAGTTAAAGTGAATTTTACAGATGTAGATTCAAAAGGAATTATTCATATATTTCATGGTATGGCTGAACATATGGAACGTTACGATAAATTAGCACATGCACTTTCAAAGCATGGCTTCGATGTGATACGTCATAATCATCGAGGACATGGTATTAATATTGATGAATCAACAAGAGGGCATTACGATGATATGAAACGAGTTATCGGTGATGCCTTTGAAGTAGCGCAAACAGTGAGAGGCAATGTTGATAAACCATACATTATAATCGGACATTCAATGGGATCCGTTATAGCTAGATTGTTTGTAGAAACATATCCGCAATATGTTGATGGTCTAATTTTAAGTGGTACTGGTATGTATTCATTATGGAAAGGTTTACCAACCGTTAAAGTGTTACAACTGATTACAAAAATTTATGGTGCTGAGAAACGAGTTGAATGGGTTAACCAGTTAGTATCAAATAGTTTTAATAAAAAAATACGTCCATTACGTACACAAAGTGATTGGATTTCTAGTAATCCAATTGAAGTAGATAACTTTATTAAAGATCCATATAGTGGATTTAATGTGTCAAATCAATTATTATATCAAACAGCCTATTATATGCTACATACATCACAATTAAAAAATATGAAAATGTTAAATCATGCCATGCCTATATTATTAGTTTCAGGATATGACGATCCTTTAGGTGATTATGGTAAAGGGATTTTAAAATTGGCGAATATATATAGAAAAGCTGGCATTAAAAATGTTAAAGTGAATCTTTATCATCATAAACGTCATGAAGTGTTATTTGAAAAAGATCATGACAAAATTTGGGAAGACTTGTTTAAATGGTTGAATCAATTTTATAAAAAATAAAGAAAGTGGAATTAAATATGAATAAAAATAAGCCTTTTATTGTAGTAATTGTGGGGCCAACTGCTTCAGGTAAAACAGAGCTTAGCATAGAACTCGCGAAGCGTATCAATGGTGAAATCATAAGCGGTGATTCTATGCAAGTTTACAAACATATGAATATTGGAACTGCAAAAGTAACACCTGAAGAAATGGATGGTATTCCACATCATTTAATTGATATCTTGAATCCTGATGATACATTTTCAGCATATGAATTCAAGCGATTAGCAGAAGATTTAATTACTGATATAACGAATAGAGGTAAAGTTCCAATCATAGCAGGTGGAACAGGCTTATATATTCAATCATTAATATATAATTATGAATTAGAAGATGAAACAGTTACACCTGCACAATTATCCATAGTTAAACAAAAGTTATCTGCATTAGAACATTTAGATAATCAGCAACTACACGATTATTTAGCTCAATTTGATGCGGTTTCTGCAGAAAATATTCACCCTAACAACCGCCAAAGAGGGTTGCGCGCTATTGAATATTATTTAAAAACAAAAAAACTTTTGAGTAATCGCAAGAAAGTGCAACAATTTACTGAAAATTATGATACATTATTATTAGGGATTGAAATGTCGCGTAAAACATTATATTCAAGAATAAATAAACGTGTTGATATTATGTTGGATCACGGATTATTTAGAGAAGTGCAACAACTTGTTGAACAAGGCTATGAATCTTGCCAAAGTATGCAAGCTATTGGATATAAAGAATTAATACCTGTGATTAACGGACAAATGATTTATGAAGATGCTGTCAATGATTTAAAGCAACATTCACGCCAATATGCAAAACGACAAATGACATGGTTCAAGAATAAAATGAGTGTTCATTGGTTAGATAAAGAAAATATGTCACTTCAAATGATGTTAGATGAGATTACAACCCAGATTAAGTAAAAGGAGTCCGACAGATGATTGCAAACGAAAACATCCAAGACAAAGCACTAGAGAATTTTAAAGCAAACCAAACTGAAGTAACTGTATTCTTTCTAAACGGTTTCCAAATGAAAGGTGTTATTGAAGAATACGACAAGTATGTCGTAAGCTTAAATTCTCAAGGCAAACAACACTTGATTTACAAACATGCGATCAGCACTTATACAGTAGAAACTGAAGGTCAAGCATCTACTGAAAGTGAAGAATAAGTTGTAATCATATGGGCACGATTTAATGACTCGTGTACATAACGTTTGAAGTATGATAAATAGATATAGAAATAAAGTCATATGTGACATCAATTAAATGATGTTCAAATGACAAGATACAATAGAGGAATGTTTGTAATAAAAACGCTTCATATAAAGGTCGAGTCAATATATGATACGACTTTATATGAAGCGTTTTATTTGCTATGAGCTAGTATATTTTATAATAATTTTTCTATTTCTCTTTCGATTTGAACAGGTTTTTTTTGAGGTGCAAATCGTTTAACAACGTTACCTTCGCGATCCACTAAAAACTTAGTGAAATTCCATTTGATTTTCTCATTAAAGAATCCGTGTTGTGCCGCAGTCAAATATCTAAATAAAGGTAATTGATGTTCCCCTTTTACGTCTATTTTTTGATGCATAGGGAAGGTAACACCATAGTTTAATTTACAGTTTTGAGCTGCTTCTTCGCCTGATCCAGGTTCTTGGCCACCAAATTGATTACAAGGGAAACCTAGAATTACAAACCCTTGATCTTTGTATTTCTCGTATAATGATTGCAAACCTTCAAATTGTGAAGTAAAGCCACATTCGCTAGCTGTATTAACAATTAGCATAACGTCACCCTTATATGCATCTAATTTGTAAGTAACACCTTTATTTGTTTCTACTACAAAATCATAAATTGTCTCCATTGAATCATCCTTTCGATTTACTTAAAATGTACCATAAAATCGTGTAATAGTCTTTACTAAAACTCTATGATAGAATACTTTGAGTAGGATTTTATTAAGGAGATGTATAACATGGCTCAGCAACAAATTCATGATACTAAAAATAAACTAGAAAAAGCTGTCTTAGTCGGTGTACATGCTCAAGATGATAAGCAATTTAATTTTGAGTCTACAATGGAGGAATTATCATCTTTATCAGAGACTTGCCAACTTGAAGTGTTGGGTCAAATTACTCAAAACAGAGATCGTGTAGATCGCAAATATTATGTTGGTAAAGGTAAAATGGAAGAAATTCAAGCATTTATTGAGTTCAAAGATATTGATGTAGTCATCACGAATGATGAATTAACGACTGCACAATCCAAATCACTAAATGAAGCTTTAGGTGTAAAAATTATTGATAGAACTCAGTTGATTCTTGAAATATTTGCATTAAGAGCAAGAAGTAAAGAAGGTAAATTGCAAGTAGAGCTAGCACAACTTGATTATTTATTACCTAGATTGCAAGGCCATGGTAAAAGTCTTTCTCGTTTAGGTGGCGGTATTGGAACTAGAGGCCCTGGTGAAACGAAGTTAGAGATGGATCGCAGACATATTCGAACTCGTATGAATGAAATTAAACATCAATTGCGGACGGTAGAAGAACATCGCGAAAGATATCGAAATAAAAGAAATCAAAATCAGGTGTTTCAAGTAGCTTTAGTTGGTTATACAAATGCTGGTAAATCATCATGGTTTAATGTTTTAGCAAATGAAGAGACATATGAAAAAGATCAATTATTTGCAACGTTAGATCCTAAAACACGACAAATTCAAATAAATGATGGATTTAATTTAATTATTTCAGATACTGTTGGTTTTATACAGAAACTACCTACGACGTTAATTGCAGCTTTTAAATCAACTTTAGAAGAGGCTAAAGGTGCAGATTTATTAGTACATGTCGTAGATAGTAGCCATCCTGAATACCGTACGCAGTATGACACAGTTAATGATTTAATCAAACAATTAGATATGAGTCATATTTCTCAAATAGTTATTTTTAATAAAAAGGACTTATGTGATCATGCATCAAATTGTCCAGCAAGTGATTTGCCTAATGTTTTTGTTTCTTCTAAAAATGATGGTGATAAATTACTTGTTAAGACGTTATTTATTGATGAAATCAAAAGGCAATTAACTTATTATGATGAGACAATTGCGACGAATAATGCAGATCGATTATATTTTCTAAAACAACATACATTAGTGACTGAACTTAAATATGATGAAATTGAAAATGTTTATCGTATAAAAGGATTTAAAAAATAATAAAAGGACGAAATTCAAATGAAAGATATAAGTAAGATAGTAGCTGACGTCGAATCAACGTTAGCACCATATTTTAAAGAAATTGAAGAAACAGCATATATTAATCAAGAAAAAGTATTAAATGCATTTCATCATGTCAAAGCAACCGAAAGTGATCTACAAGGATCAACAGGATACGGATATGATGATTTTGGACGTGATCATTTAGAAGAAATATATGCGCAGGCATTTAAAGCAGAAGATGCAATTGTTCGTCCGCAAATTATTTCAGGTACGCATGCGATTACTATTGCATTACAAAGTTTATTAAAACATGGTGATGAATTAATTTATATAACGGGAAGTCCATATGACACTTTACTTGAAGTCATTGGTGTAAACGGAAATGGTATTGAAAGTTTAATGGAGCACGGTGTATCGTATAAAGATATTGCACTTAAAGAAGGTAAGATCGATATTGAAAGTGTGTTAGATGGGGTTTCTGAGCGTACCAAAGTAATAGCGATTCAACGTTCGAAAGGCTATGATCAAAGACCTTCAATTCCTCTAGATGAAATTGAACAGGTGATTACTAGGTTGAAAGAAGTGCATCCTAATATTTTAATATTTGTGGATAACTGTTATGGGGAATTTGTTGAAAGACGTGAACCTATAGAATGTGGTGCCGATTTAATAGCAGGATCATTAATTAAAAACCCTGGCGGTGGTTTAGCTAAGATTGGTGGATACATTGCTGGTAGAAAAGATTTAATTGAACGATGTGGTTATAGATTGACAGCACCTGGTATTGGTAAAGAAGCAGGTGCATCATTAAATGCATTGCTTGAAATGTATCAAGGTTTCTTTTTAGCACCACATGTTGTCAGTCAGAGTCTTAAAGGGGCATTGTTTACTAGTTTATTTTTAGAAAAAATGAATATGAACACAACGCCGAAGTACTACGAAAAACGAACTGATTTAATTCAAACAGTTAAATTTAAAACGAAAGAACAAATGATTTCATTTTGTCAAAGTATTCAACACGCATCCCCAATTAATGCACATTTTAGTCCAGAACCGAGTTATATGCCTGGTTACGAAGATGATGTTATTATGGCTGCTGGTACGTTTATTCAAGGTTCATCGATTGAATTATCTGCAGATGGACCTATTCGTCCTCCTTATGAAGCATATGTTCAAGGAGGATTAACATATGAACACGTTAAAATTGCTGTGACAAGAGCTGTTAATCAGTTGAAAGAACAAGGACTTATATAATAGATTAAATTTCACCCTAAATGATAATGTGTTTTGGGTGAAATTTTTTTGCGGAGATTTATCAGATTATTTTTAAAAATTGAAAAAATATTTTAGCTGTAGATTGTTTTATGGCGTTTTAAAGGTCAAAATTGCAGTTATATCAATGTTTTGAGCTTTATGTCAGAAAACCTGACATATTTTTGAAATCCTAAAAAAATTATGATAAGTTATTAACAAGTTCAAAAGTAGAGGAGAGGAACAATGATATCGAATGATGCAATCAGACGAAATATGGCTGTCTTCTCTATGAGTGTAGTAAGTAAGTTAACGGATTTAACGCCAAGGCAAATACGTTACTATGAAACACATGAACTCATCAAACCTGAAAGAACAGAAGGTCAAAAACGTCTGTTCTCACTCAATGATTTGGAAAGATTACTAGAAATTAAATCATTATTAGAAAAAGGATTTAATATCAAAGGGATTAAACAAATCATTTATGACTCACAAGAGCATTTAACAACAGATGAACAAGAGATAAGAAAAAAGATGATTGTAGATGCCACGCAAAAGCCTATTGGAGAAACTTTGCCAATAAATCGTGGTGATTTATCCCGATTTATTAAATAAAATTTGGAGGATTTTAAAATGCCAAAACGTACTTTCACTAAAGACGACATTCGTAAATTTGCAGAAGAGGAAAATGTAAGATATTTAAGATTACAATTCACTGATATTTTAGGAACAATTAAAAATGTTGAAGTGCCTGTAAGCCAATTAGAAAAAGTACTTGATAACGAAATGATGTTTGACGGTTCTTCTATCGAAGGTTTCGTACGTATCGAAGAATCAGATATGTACTTACATCCAGATTTAGATACTTGGGTAATCTTCCCATGGACTGCTGGACAAGGTAAAGTTGCACGTTTAATTTGTGATGTATATAAAACAGATGGAACACCATTTGAAGGGGATCCTCGTGCAAACTTAAAACGTGTATTAAAAGAAATGGAAGATTTAGGCTTCACAGACTTTAACCTAGGGCCTGAACCAGAATTCTTCTTGTTTAAGTTGGATGAAAAAGGGGAACCAACTTTAGAACTTAATGATGATGGTGGATATTTCGATTTAGCACCTACAGATTTAGGTGAAAACTGTCGTCGTGATATTGTTTTAGAATTAGAGGATATGGGCTTCGATATTGAAGCTAGTCACCATGAAGTTGCCCCTGGTCAACATGAAATTGACTTTAAATATGCAGATGCTGTTACAGCATGTGATAATATCCAAACATTTAAATTGGTTGTTAAAACAATCGCACGTAAACATAATTTACACGCAACATTTATGCCTAAACCATTATTTGGTGTGAATGGTAGCGGTATGCACTTTAACGTTTCATTATTCAAAGGTAAAGAAAATGCATTCTTTGATCCGAATACTGAAATGGGCTTAACAGAAACAGCTTACCAATTCACAGCTGGTGTACTTAAAAACGCACGTGGATTTACAGCGGTATGTAACCCATTAGTAAACTCATACAAACGTTTAGTTCCTGGTTATGAAGCACCATGTTATATTGCATGGAGCGGTAAAAACCGTTCACCGTTAATCCGTGTACCATCTTCAAGAGGATTATCAACTCGTATTGAAGTACGTTCAGTTGACCCAGCTGCGAACCCATATATGGCGTTAGCTGCAATTTTAGAAGCTGGTTTAGACGGTATTAAAAATAAATTAAAAGTTCCAGAACCTGTTAACCAAAATATTTACGAAATGAATCGTGAAGAACGTGAAGCAGTAGGCATTCAAGACTTACCTTCAACACTTTACACAGCATTAAAAGCAATGCGTGAAAATGAAGTTATAAAAAAAGCTTTAGGAAATCATATCTATAATCAATTTATTAATTCAAAATCAATTGAATGGGATTACTACAGAACTCAAGTATCTGAATGGGAAAGAGATCAGTACATGAAGCAATATTAATACGCTAAACAATGATGGGAAATCAGTAATATCAAGGGCTAGAGCGTTTTGCTTTAGCTCTTTTTTGATTTAACTGGGCAACTTTTTTGGGTGTAAAATGTGCCTTTTGTTACGATTGGGCAACTTTTGGTCAAGTTTTGGTCAAGTAAATGTTTTGTGTATTTATTTTTTTAAAGCTGGGGAAGACCATTTTATATTTTAGTTCACATGAATTTTAATATATTTGGAGGTGATGAGATGAGGCGATAAAAGAACGTCGCGAAAACGTTGAGTATTACTTGAAAATAGCCATATCATATTACTTCTCATCGAATTCATTTGCAGAACGTTCTAAGGTAAGACGCCGAAAAGAGGGACCTTACTACTCATTATTAAGGGGGTAATACTATATGAAAAGAGAAACAAAACAAAAAATATCTTTTTGTTTATCGATCGGTATTTTCATTTTAGTTATACTACTATTGATATTCTAAAAAATTAAAAATTTCGCCTCATCTAATTTATGAATTGCTATGATGAAATATTCAATACAATCAAAAAATTGATAGAAAACAAAGAGATATCAAGTTATCAAATTAATAAAGATACTGGGATAAGTTACGGTAATATTAATGCTATGCGCCGTGGGGAAAGAAGAATAGAAAATTTAAGCTTAAAGAATGCAAAGATCTTATATGAATATGCGAAAAAGGTATTGTAATATAAGCATTGAGTTCAATAGGCATACAATAACTGCCCAAACTAGTGACTGAGTGGGTGTTTTTATAGTATTAAAAGTTTTCTAAAAGTGAAAGAAATCATGTTTAGTGATTTACTTATGTTTTTTAAAATAGTATAATAATTTTATATAATATATAGAACTTCAGTATACCTTTTGAGTATATATGGAGTTCTTTCTTTTTTACAAGATGTATATGTATAAATGGAAATGTTTATTACATTACATAAAAACCTTTAGGTGCTCTTAGATGGATGTTAATCATAAAAAAAGAGATTTTGAAAAATATAGGCTATTATAATTTAGAATTACAAATTATAAATCTTGCCAGTGGATATGGGAGTTCAACATGTCACTTACCCCAATTTGTGGAATGTTAAATAACTATAAAGAGGAAAGGAGAAAAAATGATAAGAATGGTTAAAGAAAAAGAACGAATAGCAAAATTAAATTTCGAATAGCTGTGACGAGCTTAATAATTCAAGTACTTTATTTTATCAAATCGTTCTTTTAAAAAGGTAAAGGGCAAAAGACCTTTACCACATTAAATAGGGAGGTGGTATTTATGACAAGAGAATTAAGGAAAAAATTAACTCTCTATCTTAACATTGCAACTTTAATATTATTTATTATTAATTTAACTAGAAAAAAATAAACTATTCTTTCAATTTGACAAAAATTATGAACCAGTTTAAAGAAATTTATAATACAATAGAAAAATTACTAAATGATAAATCAATATCTAATTATAGAATTAATCAAGACACTGGTGTTTCTTATGGTGGTATAAGTGAATTAAGAAGCGGGAAAAGAAAAGTGAATAATTTAACTTTAGAAACAGCGGAAAAACTCTATAATTACCAAAAACAATTAGAAATAATGATTTAAGATTAAAATAAGACCATATCTTTTGAAATATCATGGAGTGAGCCTTTTAAATCATCTAATTTTAAAATATATTAAATATGGATAGCTTAATGTGAATATAAATAAAAAATTATCAAATAATATAGAATATATGAAGACAAGAAATTTTATCAATATATAATAAAAAACGCCAATACTATTAGGTATTAGTTTATGAATTAACTAGTTTGGCAACTACAAAGAAACAATGTATTGCTAAACGTAGTTACTGCATTAGGATTATTATAATTATAAATAGAAAGAGAGTGTGATTAATAATGAATGAGATTGAAACTATTATAAGTGAAATAGAAAAGTTATTAACTAACAATACACCATATAGTATTTCAAAAAACTCAGGTGTACCACGTCAAACAGTTACTGATTTAAAGGTAGGTAAAACTAAAATAAAAGAAGCTAAATTTAAAACGATAATCAAGTTATATGAATATCAAAGAACATTAGAAAATAAAACAGAATGTTAACAAAAATATTTTGTTAGGTTAGGTGGACAAGAAATTAAATTTCTAATGATTTCATGGTTGTCTGTCCACGTTTTGTCCACCTCAATAAGATAATCTCTTAGTTTTAGAAATTGTACATGGTTAAATAATCAAAAATGCATATTATGAAATTATCATTGCCATTAAATCTTGAATGATCTTTAAGCGATGATATAAAAGGCTGAACACAGTAAATAAGTTAACTTTAATGCAGTATTCTATACTATACATATTTTGTAATAATGTTTATGCACATAATTTTTCATTGACAATTTTTTATATTAAATTGTGTAATTGGCATATATGATGATTTGTGATAATTATATTGTAATATAGCATTTGGTTTTATGATTCTAAAATTAATAGATTTGAAAAGTATACTTTATTTCATGAAAGTTTTTGGTACATTTATTTGAAAATGTTTTTATTACAAAGTTACATGGCTAAATGTTTCTTAACAAAATTAATTTTTCGAGTGTAAAGAATCGTGTGGTAAACATAATTTATATAGATTATAAGGAGGTGAAAATGGTCGAGGAAGTTAAAACGATAAAATAGTTTGAATGTTTTGATTTCAATTCTGGTAGGACTATTGAATTTGCAATCTAATAAGAATGTGAGGTTTGATTTAATATGAAGTCATATTCTTTGAATAAAATATTACTTTCTCACCATTAGTAAAATGAAGATGACTATTAAAGTGCGAAAAACAAATAAAAAAGAGAAAATAGAATTTTTAATAGGGACGTTTATAATTATTTTAGTAATATTAGGGTTCAAAATTATGAAATAAATGTATAGTATTTGAGAAGTCTATATGACTCCGGAAAAATTAAAGTCTAAAGATATCTCAATATCTCAAATTTAATAGACTACTGGAATTAGTAGTTTGAATATTGAAAGACACTAATCTAATAAAAATACATAAAAGGTTAAACTTTAGAAGTGGTTGTAAACTTCAATGAATACTAAACATTGAAGTTTAGTAAAAGGCGTAAAGTATACAAGACAAATCGTTTATCTTTGACAAAGTAATTGATGATGAAAAGTCGTTAATATGTAGAAACAAAAATTGAAAATATAAAATTTAACTATTATGAAGTGTTGATAGCCATTAATAAATAGAAAAATAATAAAATCATTTATAAATAAAAAATACGTTGAGTTCACAGAATTTCGAAAAAAAGCAGAAAACATGGTACAGATATGGAGATGAAAAAATGTCAGAATACAAGAAAAAAATAATTGAATTAATTGAAAGTAATTTAACAGGATATGAAATTTCTAAAAAACTGGAGTTTCTCAATACGTACTTTCACAATTAAGACAGGGCAAACGCGAAGTAGATAATCTAACCCTGAATACAACAGAAAAATTATATGAATATGCCAATAAAGTTTTGTAATTTAACTAATGTATAAATTAATCAAGCTATGTTTATTTGATTTAACTATTAATAAAAATCATATGGTGAATGGATATTATAATAATTAAAATACAAAAATAGTAGATTCCAATTTGTGAAAAAGGAGTATGTCGTTTCATTTAGAATTTATTGCACGAAATTAGCATCGAATAAGGGAAAATAAGTGTTAAGTTTTAAATGATAAAAAAGATTGGAATGGATCGTCTTGAAATGCTCCCTTCAAAGTTTTCATTTTTTCAATGTCTACTTCGAAGGGGCATTTCCATTATATTGTTATAGCTTTTTATATTTGTATAATGAACATATAAGTTTAAGAAGATGAGAGTGAAGGAAATAAAAAAGCTCAAATGTACCAAATTGTTAATCTTAATAAATCTCTACTTTATAAAGATTGAATGGACATTCGAGCGTTAATCAGTCAGGAGGGAATTTCACTCCTACAATTTAATAATAATACTTGCTTCACCACTGTACAAGGAGTGATTTGTTATGTTCAAAGTGAATTATTCGATTTTAAGTTATTATCCAGAATATAATATCGCAGTAAGTTGGCAACGTTTAAGAGAAGGAAAAACAATAAAAAGCAAGATTTAATACTGCTGCGTCATGAGGCGCTTGAACATTATTTGATGAATAAGTATAATTTCAACTATGATTATGCACATAAAATTGTATCAAAAAAATACGATTATTCAATTTTTATAAAAAAGAAGGTGGATTAAATGCTTACATTAATAAAATTGAAAGAAGATGAACAGGTTATAATATATGAATATATACCTGAAGATGATATAAGTAACGGTAAAGGTTCAGTAACTTTTAATAAAAAAGATGCAGAGGTTATAGATTTCTCATTATCTGAAATAGAAAATGAAGAATATTTTATGTTATATCGTAATAAGTCTTTTTCTGTAGTAAGAGACTTTATCGAGAAGCAAGAATTTCCCGAAAATTATAAAATAGCATGGTATTAATGCATCCTTTCTAGACAGATAAAGAGAAAGTGGTGCTATTTTTATATGCTTTTTTAACTATTTACTGAAATAGCAGAATCACAAAAGTTAACATATTTAAAAGAACTTGGTGAAGATGGCGAATATAAATATGTTGCCAAAATAGATAGTAAAACGTCTAAACTATGTCATTCGCTCAACGGCAAAGTATTTAAAGTTAAAGATATGATACCAGGTGTGAATGCGCCACCTATGCATCCTTGGTGTAGAAGTACCACAGTGCCACATGTTGGCAATTGGTGAGACAAGTTCTTTAAAGAGCGTGAAGGTAAATATCAAGTAGAAGATGACACAACCAAAGATGAATTACAACAAGCTAAAGTATTAGGAAAGAAAATATATATTACTGATCAAGCAATTGATAAAGTCAGATATGTTGATATTCCAACACATACCAAAGAAGAAAATCAATTTATACAAGAACAACATAAAGCCTTGCTTAAAGATGCCAAAGAAAACAATGATAGCAATGAAGTAGCTTATTTATTAAAAGATGGTAAAGTTACAAAAGTATATGGTGATCAAGATAGTGTATCTTTTGCACCAGGGGAAAAAGCAACAGAATTGTTATTTAACAGTAAACCGAATTCAATTGTTATGTTACATAACCATCCTGGGCAGTCTAGTTTTTCTCTTACAGACTTGTATTTATTTATATTTAATAATTCTATTAAAACACTGACAATTGTTACAAATAAAGGTCAAACAAAGTACTTAACTAAGACAAAAGAATATTGCAAATCAACTTGTATTGATTGTATTAAAAAATATAATAAAAATAAGAATATAAAAAAATTCAATCATAAGGATATTGATATGATTCTAAAGAGATTATATAATAGTGGTAACATAATATATAAAGTTAGGTGATTAAAATGTATTTTGCACAGTTAGATGGTGAAATAACTAATAAACAGTCACAAGAATTATTGGATAAAGAATACAAGAAAGCAATAGAATTAGAAAATAAGAATAAAGAACAAAAATTAGAAAAATAGCATCCTTTCTACACAGATAAAGAGAAAGTGGTGCTATTTTTATACACTTTTTTAACCTTCCAATGTGAAGGTTATTTTTTATTGTCCAAAACGTGCTGATGACATTTTAAAAGCAAGTATGGAATATCAGTCGACAGACTATAAACGGAGGTATGTCTCATGGAGAAAAATGAAAGTAATATTACTGACGTAACTCAGAACGAAGAGCAACTAGACAACAGTGATGAACAATCACAACAGAATGAGAAAACATTTTCTCAAGAAGAAGTATCACAATTGATTAAAGAGCGTATAGCTAGAGAACGCAAAAAATCAGATGAACGTATTAAAGATGCGGTTCAAGAAGCTGAGAAGTTAGCTAAAATGAAGTAGCTTATTTATTAAAAGGTGCTAAAGTTACAAAAGTATATGGCGATCAAGATAGTGTATCTTTTGTGCCAGGGTAACAAGCAACCGAATTATTATTTAACAGTAAACCGAATTCAATTGTTATGTTACATAACCATCCTGGACAATCAGGATTTTCATTGAATGGTTTAAAGATGTTTATTGGAAATAAATCTATCCAAACAACGACTATTGTTACTAACTATAGTGTAGTAAAACATATAAGTAAAACTTCATTATATAATCAGTCTCAAGTTTATAAAATTATGAAAGATATAAAACAATCTATAACTATGAGAAATAATGAAGCGATAGTTGATAATATTCTAAAGCAACTTTATAATAAAACATATATAAAACGAAAGGACAAATAGGAGTAATACATTATGTCAATTCAACAATTAGATGGTTACATTTCTATAGAAGATTTTTTTAAGCATATGGATGAATTATCGAAGAAAGAAGAATTAGAAAAAGAAATTAATCAATCAAAGTCTAAATATCAATAGCATCCTTTCTACACAGATAAAGAGAAGGTGGTGCTATTTTTATACGCTTTTTTAACTATTTACTGAAAATGCAGAATCACAAAAGTTAACATATTTAAAAGAACTTGGTGAAGATGGCGAATATAAATATGTTGCCAAAATAGATAGTAAAACATCTAAATTATGTCATTCACTTAACGGAAAAATATTTAAAGTTAAAGATATGATACCAGGTGTGAATGCGCCACCTATGCATCCTTAGTGTAGAAGTACCACAGTGCCACATGTTGGCAGTTGGCGAGACAAGTTCTTTAAAGAGCGTGAAGGTAAATATCAGGTAGAAGTAAAAGAAGCTAAATTACAAGAAAAAGCTAAAAACCAGATGAAAGAAATGATTGAAAGTTGTAAAATAAAAATAGAAATAAATTGTGAAAAACAAAATGGACATATGTTAGGTCATCATCTATATAATGAAAATAAAAAAAGAGCCATTTTAAATAATAAGAAATTGCCTAGCTATACAATACTTTCTATAGATTTATTGAATGAATTGTTAAGAGAAAAAATGTCAACAGGCAATCTAATATTAAGTGATGAGCTATTTGATATGAAAGAGATTATTAATTTTAATCAAATTATTGGAAAAGTACATATCGATAATGTGTATATTGAAACCAGAAAAGGAAAAGTGCATTATTCGAAGACAGGTGCTCATATAGTACCTTATATTGATAAGTAGGTGAAAAGTATTGAGAATTGAAGATGCATATCGTAAAGATGTTATTATCACGCTTTTGAATAATGAAGAATACGAAGGGGTTGTAACTGACTATGAAAATGAATTTGAGAGTGAAACAGGAAATCTTGTTGTAGATATACAGACTGATTTTGCTGTTTATTCGTTTGATGAAACTGAGATAAAAAGTATTAGATTATTAAAATAATTTCTAAATAGCATCCTTTCTACACAGATAAAGATAAAGTGATGCCATTTTTTGCGCTTTTATAACAACTAAGGATACAAGACACATACCTTCAACAAAATCTTCATCTAAACCTATCGATTTCCTAAGTTCAATTTTAAACACAAAGTTTATTTGTAAAGATGCACACCTATAAAAATCTTAATCATCGAAATGTCACAAACATCTCCATATTAAAAACTTAAATAGTGCATTCCATTTAAACTAAACATCGATATTCCTACCAAAATAGATTTAGTAATTCAAATGATATTACATCACTTTCATAAAATAACTACAACCATCATAATACTTTTCAAATCTCGTCAAATTAAAGTAAATACAGCACAAATTAACATTTTTAAATATATAAAATAAAACAAGATACTCAATAATCTGTAGTATCTTGTTTTGGAATGATGTAATTTTATAACATCAACGGCTTCAAATGAGTAGTTTCATATATAAATCAATAAACACAACTACTCAACTGAACTGGCTTAATTAATAAATGATTTGCCAGACGAAATATAACAGCATTATTAGATTAATTCTAATAGTTTATTTAAATTTTCTTCGGTTGTCGCCCAGCTGGTTGCGAATCTAACAACACGATGTTGATCATCGTATTTTTCCCAAACAGCAAATTTAACTTTTTGTTCTAACTCTGCTATTTTCTCGTTACTTAAAATAAAAAATTGTTGATTGGTTGGAGAATCAAAGTAAAGACGATAGCCTTTATTTATAAACCCGTCTTTCATCTTATTTGCCATTTCGATAGCATGTCTGCTTATATTAAAATATAAATTATCCGTAAATAATTCTAAAAATTGTATGCCTGTTAACCGTCCTTTTGCTAAAAGTGCACCGTGATGTTTGATTCGAGTGGTAAATTGTTTCGGTTCATTATTCTTCGTAAAAACAATTGCTTCTCCGCATAATGCACCTATCTTCGTACCACCTATATAAAATACATCACAATATTTAGCGATGTCTTTAATAGTCATATCTGATTGATCACTCATCAATCCATACCCTAATCGTGCACCATCCATAAATAATGGAAGCTGATATTGCTTACATACTTTGCATAACTCTTCCAATTCTGATTTAGAGTATAATGTGCCATATTCTGTAGGATGAGAAATATATACCATTCCTGGGAATACCATATGGTCCTTTTTAAAATCACTTTTAAATGTCTCCATGTAAGTTTCAACATCTGAAGCACTAACTTTTCCTTCCTTAGAGGGTATAGTAATTACTTTATGTCCACTATATTCAATTGCACCGCCCTCATGCACAGCAACATGACCAGTGTCTGCTGAAATAACCCCTTCGTAACTTTCTAACATTGAATTAATAACAACCTGATTGGTTTGCGTTCCACCTACTAAAAAACGGATAGTAGCATTTGGACAATCAATTGTATCTTTAATCTTTTCAATTGCCTGAGCTGTGAATTGATCAAAGCCATATCCCGAAGCTTGTACAAGATTTGTATCTACTAATCGTTTTAATACTTTTTCATGAGCACCTTCTAAATAATCATTTTCAAATGAGATCACTACATTTCCCCCTAAAACTAATATCAGCATTTTAATAAGATAAACTAATTTCAAAACTAGTTCGATATTTAAAATGTATTGTGAATTGTTAAAGTTTGTATCGCATTATCGCGAAGTTGAATAAATATATTATACATCAAACAATACATTAAGAAAATTAATTAATTTTTAATCATAGCGACTTTTCATGCTGGAACACATATATTAATGATTGAATTTTACTGTTAAAAGTTCTATGATTTAGGAAATAGAGAAAAGAGGGGATTTAAATGGAACAAATTAAACTTAAAACTTTTACAGCTGAGACTTTAGAGTTATTAGAAAAAAACATTAATGCTTTTTTAAGTTCTGAAGAAGCTACAAATTTAAAATTAGTAAATATTACTATTAAAGAAATAGAAGAAAGAACATTCCCAAATAATGAAGAAGAATTCAATGCAATTTTAACTTTATCTGTGAATAAATAATATGATGTGAAAGGTGCAAAATGTTTTTTGTGCCTTTCTTTATAGGAGAAAAGACTATGCGATATACATTTTCAAATGATTTAGGAACACTTTTTACCATTATTTTAGCCATTGGATTCATCATTAATTTAGTATTGGCTTTTATTATTATCTTTTTAGAAAGAAATAGACGTACAGCGAGTTCAACTTGGGCATGGCTATTTGTACTTTTTGTCTTACCATTGATTGGTTTTATTCTTTACTTGTTTTTTGGTAGAACCGTTTCGGCACGTAAATTGAATAAAAACAATGGTAAGGTGTTAACGGATTTCGATGGACTTTTAAAACAACAAATAGAAAGCTTTGATAAAGGTAATTATGGTACTGATAACAAACAAGTTCAAAAACATCATGATTTAGTACGTATGCTTTTGATGGATCAAGATGGTTTTTTAACTGAAAATAATAAAGTTGATCATTTCATTGATGGAAATGATTTATATGATCAAGTTTTACAAGATATTAAAAATGCTAAAGAATACATCCATTTAGAGTATTATACATTCGCTCTAGATGGCTTGGGCCAAAGAATTTTAAAAGCGTTAGAAGAGAAATTGAAACAAGGTCTAGAAGTGAAAATTTTATATGATGACGTTGGTTCAAAGAAAGTTAAGATGGCTAATTTTGATCATTTTAAATCGTTAGGTGGAGAAGTTGAAGCATTTTTTGCTTCTAAATTACCGTTATTGAATTTCAGAATGAATAACAGAAATCATAGAAAAATCATCGTAATCGATGGTCAACTAGGTTATGTCGGAGGATTTAACATTGGTGATGAATATCTAGGATTAGGTAAACTAGGGTATTGGAGAGATACGCATTTACGTATACAAGGGGATGCGGTTGATGCACTGCAGTTGCGATTTATTTTAGACTGGAATTCGCAAGCGCACCGTCCACAGTTTGAATATGATGTTAAGTATTTCCCTAAAAAGAACGGACCATTGGGCAATTCACCAATTCAAATAGCTGCAAGTGGTCCGGCTAGTGACTGGCATCAAATTGAATATGGTTATACAAAAATGATTATGAGCGCTAAGAAGTCGGTATATTTGCAATCGCCTTATTTCATTCCGGATAACTCATATATAAATGCCATTAAAATTGCAGCTAAATCAGGGGTAGATGTTCATCTAATGATTCCATGTAAGCCAGATCATCCTTTAGTTTATTGGGCGACATATTCAAATGCTTCAGATTTACTATCTAGTGGCGTAAAAATTTACACGTATGAAAATGGATTTATACATTCTAAAATGTGTTTAATAGATGATGAAATGGTTTCAGTCGGAACTGCTAATATGGACTTTAGAAGTTTTGAATTGAATTTCGAAGTCAATGCTTTTGTATATGATGAAAAGCTTGCTAAAGATTTAAGGGTGGCTTATGAACATGATATTACAAAATCAAAACAACTAACCAAAGAATCATATGCCAATAGACCGCTGTCTGTTAAGTTTAAAGAATCGTTAGCTAAATTAGTTTCGCCAATTTTATAATTTATTTGTAAGGAGTCTCGATTATAGAGGCTCTTTTTATTTTGCCCAAAATTAAAATAACGATAAATATATTATGTGAACCTAATAATGACATTTGTCATTTCAAATCTATGACAAAGTGTTCTATTTTAAATCTAATAAATTTACTAATATTAAATTAAGGAAAAAATAGAGGTGATTAAATTGATTCAAATATCTAATATCAACAAGTCATTTAATAAAAGATGTGTTCTAAAAAATATTTCGTTCGATATTGAACAAGGTAAATGTATCGCTTTAATTGGAAAAAATGGTGCTGGAAAGTCAACGTTAATTGATATATTAATTGGTAATGTTAATGCTAATTCTGGTGAGATATTTGATAAAGACAAGTTATTACAAAGTGAAAATCGCAGTATAATGTTCCAAAAAACGATGTTTCCAGATCAATTAAAAGTTATTGAGATTATCAACTTATATCAATCATTTTACGAAAATCCATTACCATTGGAAGAAATAATAGAACTGACGAAATTTGATTCTAGTCAACTGAACCAATTTGTAAATAAACTTTCTGGTGGTCAACAACGATTACTCGATTTTGTATTATCTTTAATCGGACAACCACAATTGATCTTATTAGATGAACCAACATCGACTATGGATATAGAAATTAGAGAATATTTTTGGTCAATTATTGAAAATTTAAAAGAAGATAATCGAACGATACTCTATACATCGCACTATATTGAAGAAGTCGAACGTATGTCAGACAAAATTATTCTCATTGAAAATGGAGAAATAATACTTAATGATTCAACGTCACATATTAGAACCAATCAGCAATCTCAGATTACGTTATCCGATGAATATATAAGAAAGTTAAAACTAGATAAAGATGATTTAGTTATTCAAAAAAATCATAATGGCACTATCAAAATTATTACTTCAAATGTAAATGATACGATTTTATATCTTCAACAACTTCATATTAATTTGGATGATATTGAAATACAAAAAGTCTCAATTGTTGATTCATACTTCAACAATAAAAAGCAAAGGGGATCTAATTATGATACTAAGTTACTTGAAAATCGAATTTAAAGTTATAATGCGTAAAAAAACAACATTAATATTATCTATTTTATTTCCTGTTATATTCTATATATTATTTACTTCGATATTGGAATTGCCGGAAGATGTTAAACCTAAATTTTATAAAGAGTATATGTATAGTATGACGGTTTATAGTTTGTTAAGTTTTAGTTTACTAACTTTTCCATTAGATATTATTAATGAAAAACAAAATGAATGGCGCCAAAGATTAATGGTAACACCATTTACTTTTACTAGTTATTATATTTCAAAAGTAGTGAAAACTATGCTGCAATTTGCAATAGCGATATTAGTTATTTTTATGGTTGGACATTTTTATAAAGGTGTTGCAATGAGTGCAGTTCAATGGTTAGAGTCAGGAATATTTTTATGGTTAGGTGCGTCTCTATTAATAACTTTTGGCATATTATTTTCTTTGTTAAATGATATTCAAAAAACAAGTGCTTTAGCTAATATCGTAACAATTGGTTTAGCAGTATTAGGTGGATTGTGGTTTCCGATAAACACATTTCCAAATTGGCTTCAACATGTTGCTCATGTTTTACCGAGCTATCATTTGCGTAAACTAGGTGTAGATATTGCTTCAAATCATCATATCAATTTAATATCATTTGCTATAATACTCTTGTATGCTTTAGGGAGTATATTAGCAGTATATTGTATTAGTCATTTTAAAAGGGCGGAATAAAATATGAAATTTTTAAAAGATACTTCAATTGCTGAAATATCGTCTATACTTTATCTGATTTTTCCTATTGCCGGTATATTTTTTAATGAAGTATATGGTCC
>NZ_JACYVY010000020.1:0-35313 GCF_017151825.1 Staphylococcus sp. EG-SA-18 | reverse complement strand
TAATTGGAGCCGTTCTTATGGACCTACATGATGAATGGATTTATTCTTCAAGAAAATACATCAATTTTGATAAGTAGAAATGGTAAAAACATTGTATAGCATTTTACACAGGAGTCTGGACTTGACTGTTTTGAACAATTTCAAAACTTTTATATAAAGGGTTTGACAACATGGAATTCAAATTTCTTATTTTAAAAATCACCTCATATAGTGTCATGTTTAGTCTAATTTTTAAGTCAGGAAAGCAAATCAAGTACATAGTTTAAATTAAAAATATCATAAGTTAATTAAACTAAATTAAGTATAAAAATTAGCCGAAAAACATCATTTCTGAAGTTATCGGCTAAAGTTATAAATTATATTTATTTGTACATGTACAAATAATTTACATTAATTTGTCATTTCTTCTTTTTCCCAATCGATTTTATATCTTTCTGAAGAACGATCTGTCCATTTATCTTTAGTATTGGTACCTTTCCAATTTGTTGAAGTCCAATGCAATTGGTAATCATCACGAACTCGTTCGTATATTACATCTATATTTGTTTGTTGTTTGGATGCTTTTCTATCCATAGTAATAACTGTAGCGAAGTCTGGTGAAAACCCTGAAGATAATAGAGAACTTGCTTTGTTAGGATCAAGGAAGTTATCTGCTGCTTTCATAGAACCATTTCTAGTTTTCATGAAAAGTTGATTGCCATATACCGGGTTCCAAGAATCTCTATCATATGGTCCCCAATTTTGATTCACCATATTGTTAAATATCACTTTCCAGCCTACTTTTTTATCAGTTGGGCTCTCTAAAATTGTTTTGAAATCAGGTTGAACATATTTCAGTGTATGACCAATCGAAACATTTGCACCAATAAGGCCGCCAATTTTTCCTGTATCATCACCAGTAACATTACCGTTGAATCCATAAGTTAAAGTACTCATATACTCTTTTGTATCAATCGAATTTCTTGGATAGTAATCAGATATTTGAGCTACTTCATTATCAGGTAGTTGCAACTGTACCTTAAAGGCTGAAGGCCAGGCTAAACCACTTTTGTTAGCACCTTCTTCGCTATAAACTCTATATTGACCAGCAATGGTACCTTTCGTTCTAATAACTAGCAGTTTTTTATTGTGATTTTTATCATCGATAAAACTATAAAATACTTTTTTGTGCATGCCATTTTCTTTATCATAAGTGACTAAATCACCTGTTTTTACTGTAGTATTGCTTCCAATATCTGTAGTACCGGTTTTAATATTAATATCAGAATCTGCGGCATTAGCGACAGGATTCATTAATATGGAACCTAGCAATAGTGTTGTTGTTACTGAGCTGACTATACGTGTTTTCATTTTCATCATCCTTCTATTTTTTTAAACGATTTGAGGAAACAATAATCAATATGTCAATTTAGAATATTGCAGTTGAGACATATCAAATATTTATAATCGTTTATATTAGTATATTTAATATAGCAACTGATAAATTACTGAGTGATGATGAGTGATTATTTTAAGAATATGTTTTTAACTTTTATTTAAAATTTGAAAGGAAGCATTTCAATTTCGAGGGTTAGTCAAAGTTGAATAAATTCTTTATGAAACAAGGAAAAGACATAGCTAATTCTATTGATTAATTTCTTTAAAACTAATGATTTGTTTGATTTAAAAATGTAATCGATTGCAATATAAAAATACAAATATCTTAGAATTAAATCAATTAATTAACTATTAAATAAAAATTAACTATATATTAACTACTGTAAATTAATAAATAGAAATAGAGAAAAAGGGTATTAATTATGTTTGGAATTTCGTCGGGAATAAATTTTGCCATTACATAGAAATATCTAATAGATAACGAAAAAGTATCGTATGTATTTTTAATATAGTGTAAAATATTATATGTAAAATAAAATGTAGATTTTTAGTTAGAGGCATTATAAGAAAATTTTGAGTATAGGTTAGCTTTTAATTATGAATCTTATTGAAATTTGATTAATAAAAATATGATAGGGGATTAAAATGAAACTATTTTATATCGTATTTCTTATTATTATATGGCTGAATATATTTTTAGGAAATGAAATCATCCATACACTGACTGTTTTAATAACAACATTATATATTGTTAATTCAAGAAAGGGGATTAAAAATGACAGAGTTGAATAATATTATAAACTCTCTTCAATCTTTGTTTGAGTCTGAATCAGGCTATAAAATTTCGAAAAATTCAGGAGTTCCATATCAAACAGTACAAGATTTAAGAAATGGGAAAACCAAACTAGAAGATGCTAGATTTAGAACGATTATTAAACTTTATAGTTACTATGTCTCATTAAAAGAACACTAATCATGGGACAATAAAGTATTGCTATAATAATTGAATCATTAAATGAAGGAATAGAGCCTAAGACATAATAAATCAATGTCTTAGGCTCTACAATATTATATTGGTAGTAGTTGACCGAATGAAAATGCCCATGTAACAAGCATTTTTCAATTATAGGCGGGGCCCCAACACAGAAGCTGACGAAAAGTCAGCTTACAATAATGTGCAAGTTGGCGGGGCCCCAACATAGAGAATTTCAAAAAGAAATTCTACAGACAATGCAAGTTGGGGAGTGACAACGAAATAAATTTTATAAAATACTATTTCTGTCACATTCCTACTCCCAATTCCATTTAAATATATAGAAAATTTTACCTATTATATACATCATACACTTTAAAAATTATCATTTAAATAATCTGATTTGGAATTAAAGTGCATGAAGTATAAGTCACCTTCATATACTAATCAAAGAGGACGTCAACAGTTATTTTATTAGGATTTTTAACATAAACATTTGCTAGATCTGAATGTAATCTTTTGCTTAAATCAATAGTGTAGTTATTACCGCCACCGGTGATCTTAAGCTTACCTTTATTACGATTTTCGTTATATAATATTTTATTTTTTATTAACGCTTCTCGTGCACGGAAATCGATTTCTTTCAATGTTAATACTGGTTTATTGCCTTGGTATATTTTATGCGCACCAATAATCGTTTGTAGTTTATCTTTGTATTGCACAAAAAGATTATAAGTTTTATCAGAAGGTTTTGCGGCTGGTGTAACGCCACCTGTAAATGTCTCTCTATAAGACCACCATAACTGATCAGTATCTTTGTCTTTTAGTCCAAACACATCTACGTAACGACCTTTTAACTGATTAATATTTCCCCAACTTTCAGCGCCCCATAAAGATATATGTGCTGACCATGAATATCTCTTAAGTTCAACATAAATGTTTCCATTATCATATTGATATAGCCATTTATTTGAAAATGAAAAATGAGGCTGTGTGTAATATTTAATTAATTCATTGATGTTAGTTTCATCTTGACCAATGCTATAAGCTTTAGCTTCAGAGTAAAAACTAAATACTGGTTTTTGATTTTGAGGTAATACAGTACCTAATAGTAATAATGTTGTCGTTAAAATTATATTTTTCGTGATGTTCTTACTCATTAGAACATCTCCTTTCAGAGGAATCATGATACGAGGAATAAGAAATTTAAATGTGAGCGAAGTCAATATAGTATTTGCGATTATTTTTATTAACTCCATTATTATTGTTAGTTTGATTTTTCGAGGATAACTTCAATTTTTGCATTTTGAGGTTTTTTAACATATCTATTTGCATCAGTTGATGGCAACCTTTTACTTAAATCTATCGTGTAGTTATTGTCTGCACCTGTTATTTTAATTTGTCCTTTATTATAAGAATTATTATATAATTTTTTACTTTTAATTAATGTTTGACGAATACGAAAATCTAATTCTTTTAAAGTTAAAACAGGCTTATTGCCTTCATAAACTGGAAATCCGCCAGTAAACGTTTCTGCTTTATCTTTATATGTCACATTCAGTTTATAGTGTTTATCGTTAGATGTTGCTGCAGGAGTAACACCACCAGTAAACGTTTCTTGAGATAATGCAAAAGAATCAATGGTTTCTTGGTCTTTTATGCCAAAAATATCAACGCTTTTATTTCTTAATTGGTTGATATTGCCCCAACTTTCAGGTCCATAAACTTGAATATGACTATACCAAGAAAACTGTAACAACGTTGCATGAATCGTACCGTTATCTTTTTGCCATAACGTACTGTTAGAGAAGGTTAAATATTTTTGCGAGTAATATTTAGTTAACTCATTAACGTTAGTTTCGTTTTGATTTATATAATAAGCTTTCGCTTCAGATGAAGAATTGATAGGTGTATTAGGAAATTGTGTAGATGCTGTACCTAATAGTAACAATGTTGTTGATAAAATAATTTTTTTCGTGATGTTATTGTTCATTCGAATTTCTCCTTTGAGTATTGTTGGAATGTTTAATTATAAAAAGGGGTTAATTAGATAATTGAAATTATCCGCATTTACAAAAGGTAATAGGTTAGTTAGATTTTTCGAGTATGACTTCAATTTGTGCATTTTTAGGATTTTTAACATAACGGTTTGTGTCAGTTAATTTTAACTTTTTACTTAAATCAATCGTGTAATTATTTCCATCAGCAGTTATCTTAATTTGACCTTTATTAAATTCTCCGTTATATAACTTTTTATTTTTTATTAATGTTTGACGAATACGGAAATCTAATTCTTTTAAAGTTAATACTGGTTTATTTCCTTTGTAAAATTCATGTCCACCGATGATAGTTTGTTGTTTATCACTATATTTTAAAAATAGTCTATAAGGCTTATCAGATGAAGTAGCTGCTGGCGTAACACCACCAGTAAATGTTTCATCATAAGTCCAGTAACCTTCAACTGTGTCCTCATCTTTAGTTCCAAATATATCAACGTATTTATTTCTTAACTGATTAATGTTTCCCCAACTCTCGGATCCAAACACTTGAATATGACTATACCAAACCCACGTTTGCAATGTTGCATGAATGCTACCATTGGGCTTTTGCCATAACCATTTATTTGATAGTGATAAATGAGGCTGTGTATAATACTTTATTAACTCATTGATATTAGTCTCGTTTTCACTGATATTATAGGCTTTTGCTTCAGATGAAAAACTGATTGGTGTTTTAGGAAGTTGTGTTGATGTAGTTCCTAAAAGTAACAATGCTGTTGATAAAACTAATTTATTCATGATGTTCTTTTTCATATGAAAATCTCCTTTGCGTGAATTACCCAAAGTATATAAGCTATTACACCGATTCGGAATTAAATAAAAGCTAAAACTATGTTAAATAAACTTAAACAGTTAGTAGTGTTATTTAAGCAAAACTTATCATTTTTAAGTTTTGGACAGAAACAGTACTTAATAAAGTAGGCGGGAGTTATATATTAAAAACGACACGTTACAATTATTCTCTAATCAATTGCATTAAATTGTTTGATAATTGAATTTTCTAACTACTTGAAAAATAGTTATACTTTAAATGTAGTACTTATTTTAATTATTTCCTACTACTTAAATTTAATATTAATAAAATGTTCATTTAATTATTGATAAAATATTACAAATTTTAATAGTAGGTTGTGTTTATTTTGTATGCGCTTACAATTTAGGTGTAACTAAAATAAAAGGAGTTGTTATTAATGAAAAATTTACGAAACAGAAGTTTTTTAACTTTATTAGACTTTTCACGACAAGAGGTAGAATTCTTATTAACACTCTCCGAAGATTTAAAACGTGCTAAATATATTGGCACTGAAAAGCCTATGTTAAAAAATAAAAATATTGCACTGTTATTTGAAAAAGATTCTACAAGAACGCGATGTGCATTTGAAGTTGCAGCGCATGATCAAGGTGCAAATGTAACTTATTTAGGCCCAACTGGATCACAAATGGGTAAAAAAGAAACAACTAAAGATACTGCACGTGTGCTTGGTGGAATGTATGATGGCATTGAATACCGTGGTTTTTCACAAAGAACAGTAGAAACTTTAGCTGAGTATTCAGGCGTACCAGTGTGGAATGGTTTAACTGATGAAGATCATCCTACTCAAGTTCTTGCTGATTTCTTAACAGCAAAAGAAGTCTTAAAAAAAGATTATGCAGATATTAACTTTACATATGTTGGAGATGGTCGTAATAACGTTGCAAATGCATTAATGCAAGGTGCTGCCATTATGGGTATGAACTTCCATTTAGTTTGTCCAAAAGAATTAAATCCAACAGATGAATTATTAAATCGCTGTAAAAATATTGCCGCTGAAAATGGTGGCAACATATTAATCACAGATAATATTGACCAAGGTGTAAAAGGTTCGGATGTAATTTACACTGACGTTTGGGTATCAATGGGTGAACCTGATGAAGTATGGAAAGAACGACTTGAATTATTGAAACCATATCAAGTAAATAAAGAAATGATGGATAAAACTGGTAATCCAAATGTTATTTTTGAGCATTGCTTACCATCTTTCCATAATGCTGATACGAAAATTGGTCAACAAATTTTTGAAAAATATGGAATTCGAGAAATGGAAGTTACAGATGAAGTATTCGAAAGTAAAGCTTCAGTTGTATTCCAAGAAGCTGAGAACAGAATGCATACAATCAAAGCAGTGATGGTTGCTACATTGGGTGAATTTTAAATGATATAAGGAAGTGAATATGATGGCGAAAATAGTAGTAGCATTAGGTGGTAATGCTTTAGGAAAATCACCTCAAGAACAACTCGAGCTTGTTAAAAATACTGCGAAATCATTAGTAGGATTAATAACAAAAGGACATGAGATTGTTATTAGTCATGGTAATGGACCACAGGTTGGAAGCATTAATTTGGGACTTAACTATGCTGCAGAACATAACCAAGGTCCGGCATTTCCATTTGCTGAATGTGGCGCAATGAGTCAAGCTTACATCGGCTATCAATTACAAGAAAGCTTACAAAATGAATTGCATTCTATTGGAATGGATAAACAAGTGGTAACACTAGTGACACAAGTTGAAGTTGATGAAAATGATCCGGCATTTAACAATCCTTCAAAACCAATTGGGTTATTTTACAACAAAGAAGAAGCTGAACAAATTCAAAAAGAAAAAGGATTTATATTTGTTGAAGATGCTGGAAGAGGATATAGGCGCGTTGTTCCTTCACCACAACCCATCTCTATTATTGAATTAGAGAGTATTAAAACACTTATTAAAAATGATACACTCGTTATTGCTGCTGGCGGTGGAGGTATACCAGTAATTAGAGAGCAACATGATGGTTTTAAAGGTATTGATGCAGTTATAGACAAAGATAAAACAAGTGCATTGTTGGGTGCTAATATTCAATGCGATCAATTGATTATTTTAACAGCAATTGATTATGTATATATTAATTTTAACACTGAAAACCAACAGCCTTTGAAAACAACAAATGTTGATGAATTAAAACGATATATAGACGAAAATCAATTTGCAAAAGGAAGTATGTTACCAAAAATTGAAGCAGCCATATCATTTATTGAAAACAATCCAAAAGGAAGCGTGCTTATAACATCATTAAATGAATTAGATGCTGCCTTAGAGGGTAAAGTAGGTACTGTGATTAAAAAGTAATTGAATTGAAACGCTTTTCAATTACTATATGTCAAATGCATGATTTTTATTATTTATGTGCACCCCCTGAAAATAATGCCTCTATTTTGATGCGGGGTGCACTTTCTTAATTTATATTTATAAAATCTTTAAGGTAGAAATGCTAGGTTAAATGTCGAAGGAGATGAAACCGTGGAAAATACAATTAATGAAAGTGAAAAGAAAAAACGATTTAAATTAAAAATGCCAGGTGCATTTATGATTTTATTCATTTTAACGGTTGTTGCAGTTATAGCAACATGGGTTATTCCTGCTGGTGCATATTCTAAACTTTCTTACGAACCTTCATCCCAAGAACTAAAGATAGTTAACCCTCATAACCAAGTGAAAAAGGTTCCGGGTACGCAACAGGAACTAGACAAAATGGGAGTTAAAATTAAGATTGAACAATTTAAATCAGGTGCAATTAATAAGCCGGTATCAATTCCGAATACTTATGAAAGATTAAAGCAACATCCAGCTGGACCAGAACAAATAACAAGTAGCATGGTTGAAGGTACGATAGAAGCGGTCGATATCATGGTATTCATTCTTGTACTAGGGGGACTTATTGGCGTAGTTCAAGCCAGTGGTTCTTTTGAATCGGGATTGTTAGCTTTAACGAAGAAAACAAAAGGGCATGAATTTATGCTAATTGTGTTTGTATCAATACTAATGATTATCGGCGGGACGTTATGTGGTATTGAAGAAGAAGCTGTAGCATTCTATCCGATTTTAGTCCCTATATTTATAGCGTTAGGATACGATTCTATCGTTTCAGTTGGTGCCATATTCCTTGCCAGCTCTGTCGGTAGTACATTTTCAACTATTAACCCGTTCTCGGTTGTAATTGCCTCTAATGCCGCTGGTACAACTTTTACGGATGGCTTGTATTGGAGAATAGGTGCTTGTATTGTCGGTGCGATTTTTGTTATTAGTTATTTATATTGGTACTGTAAAAAAATTAAAAACGATCCTAAAGCGTCATATTCTTATGAAGACAAAGATGCTTTTGAACAGCAATGGTCTGTATTAAAAGATGACGATAGTGCCCATTTTACTTTGCGTAAGAAGATAATCCTTACATTATTTGTACTACCATTTCCAATTATGGTATGGGGAGTTATGACGCAAGGTTGGTGGTTCCCAGTTATGGCTTCAGCATTTTTAATATTTACAATTATAATAATGTTTATTGCTGGGACAGGTAAATCTGGATTGGGAGAAAAAGGAACTGTAGATGCATTTGTCAATGGCGCATCAAGTTTAGTAGGTGTATCTTTAATTATTGGTTTAGCTCGAGGTATTAATTTAGTGTTGAATGAAGGTATGATTTCAGATACAATCTTACACTTTTCATCATCTTTAGTTCAACATATGAGTGGACCATTATTTATCATCGTATTACTATTTATTTTCTTCTGTTTAGGTTTTATCGTGCCATCATCTTCTGGATTAGCGGTATTATCAATGCCTATCTTTGCACCACTAGCTGATACAGTAGGTATACCAAGATTCGTCATCGTTACGACATATCAATTTGGTCAATATGCGATGTTATTCTTAGCGCCGACTGGACTTGTTATGGCCACACTACAAATGTTAAACATGCGATATTCACATTGGTTCCGATTTGTATGGCCGGTAGTTGCTTTTGTATTGATTTTCGGTGGCGGACTACTAATTACGCAAGTACTAATTTATTCATAATTTGAAATGCTATATTATAAAAATACTAAATGGGTTTTATGCATCTCGTAGGTTTGTAGAAATACTAAACTAAGCGAGGTGCATTATTATTTTTGATTAAGAAAATAATGACGGTAATCATAACACTAGTAAGTAATTGATACAATACTTTATTTAATAATGATATTTTTAAAATTTGTTTTTAATGTAATGTTAGATCTATGGTATATTATATTTATCGTGGTAAAAATGTATTTGCTGTAAACAGTTTTTGTAACACATGATACATATGGTTGTGAAAATAGCATATATAAAGGATGGCTATAAATGACACATTTGACAAAGGTTTTAGATACACTAACTGGAATATGCGTAGTATTATTATTTAGTAAATATTTTGTGGCGTATGCAAATATGGTGTTTGATTGGAATTTAAGATGGTATTTGCTAGAAAACATACCACATTTGCCAATTATATTATTTATTCTGATGTTTATTTTCGGAGTACCTTCTGAAATGATAAAAGATAGGCAAAGGAAAAATAACGGCGTTTAATTTATCGATATTTAGAGGTGATAAAATTTGTCAACTATTACAAAGACTAAAATAAAAATCTTTATTAATTATTTTATTGGTATATTAGCCTTGGCGTTTGCTGCTTATATATTATTTAAATAAAGGTTAGAGTGAAACGTGTTTATGAACTAGACGTTCTAGTATAGTTACTACAGCTTTAGTCAGAAGGTATCATTGATAAGATCATATTAAATCAAAGAGGCATTGATATACACTAAAAAGAGGCAAGATTACCTGCCTCTTTTTTAGTTATTAAATATGCGTGTTAATTCTTGGTAATAGTGTTACTGAGACGCATTACGAAGAAATTTATCTTGTTTTTCCTTTTTTAAAAAGAAGTGAAGGTATCCTATAAAGACTCTAAGTACTATTACAGTGGCTAATAACACTTCGATAAACAAAAGACCTTTCCAAATGTCTGGAAACATAAGTACAGGCAAACTGTTCTTTAAAGCAGTTGCTGAGATTACTAAAGGGAATGTGAAAGCTGAAAATACGGGCGAAAAAGGTTCTTTTAGTAATTTAGGCAATTGTATAATGATATAAAAATAAAATATTTGAGCTAATATTAAAAATATAATTACGATAAAAGCATTCGCCTTAGGAAAGGCTATAACATATGCTGCAGCGACTAAAGAAAATGGTGCACAAATTGTCGATGTGTTCGGTTTGATTGACGTCTGCAATGGAAATGCTTTTAATCGCTTGAAAACTATAGGTAAGACAATAGAAGTAGCTACAAAGCCATATATTACTGTTAATTGACCTATGAAAAAATATCCGCTAACGGGTGCCGTCAATCCTGCGATAGCAATACCAATAAAAAGTACAGTCCACGAAGGATAAACATTTTCAAGTGAAAAATCTTTTAAATATTTTATTGAAAAAATAATCATATGCGTCATAATTCCCACAAGGCATAAAATCCAAATAGGCGTTATTAAGCTATTGATAAAAGTTATGTTACTAAAAAATGTATTTAAATAAGTAGTACCTAAAAAGCCAGACATGAAAAATGTTGTGAACACTGATGAAACTAGAGGACTGTTTAATTGTTCTTTCACATTATTAAAATATTTGATCATAGTACATAAAAGGTGAATCCAAATCAAGAAAGCAAAGATTCCGCAAACAGCGTTTAAAGTAAGAGATAAGTCTTTTAATAGATTACCCAGGCCTAATAATCCTAAGACTAGTCCTGACGTTACTAGAGGTGCTTTTTGAAGTCTCATGATTTACAACCTTTCTTATGTGATTTTCTTCACTAATTATATCATGATAGCTATGGCCAATTAATAAGAAGAGTGTGTACTATTACGTTATTAGAGTATGTATATTGGATTGATAGACACATAATTGACATTTAAATCTCAAAATTAATGATATTTGAGGTATGCTTTGCAACCTAAATATTGGAATATGTGGAAAAGTAATTATTTAATTTAAATGATGATTGAAGATTTACAAGGGGGTGTACAAAATGAGAAATCAAATTCAAAAACTATTAGACAGTGATTTGAGCAGTTTACATATATCGAAACAAACAGGAGTTCCACAAAGCACAATACACAGAATGAGAAAAAATGAAAGATCATTAGACAATATGTCATTGAAAAACGCTGAACTACTTTATAAATTTGCCAATAGTATATTTAGCAATGAAAATTAAGAAGAATAATTAGTGAGTTAAATAATTAAAAAACCACGTCTCGATGGACGTGGTTATTTTTTTTAGATGTATATAATTATAATTATAGGATTTCGGGCCCCTGAAAAGTCCCTAAAATTTTGAATAGTATCAAAATCTATAGGAATAATATAATAATAAAAATCTCTACGCATGCAAATGGTGAGTGTTAAAAATCTTGGTGTAGTGTTGGTGTAGTTCAGGTGCAGTATAGATGAAATTTGAGCACAAAATTACTTAATTAAAAATGTATAAACAAGTGTCAGACGCGTGTCAATTGTGTGTCAAAAAATTCTATAACGAATAAGCATGCTTGTTTTAATTACTGTATTTTCGGGGCTTATGCGGGGGACGTTTTGGTGACGCATCATACTATATTACTGAAATTCAAAACAAAAAGAGCCCCGTAATCACGGAACTCTTTTGTTTGGTAATGCGTATAAAAATACCTATAAACGTCCTGGGAGGGATTCGAACCCCCGACCGATGGCTTAGAAGGCCATTGCTCTATCCAGCTGAGCTACCAGGACACGTTTAACAACACAAGAATTATTATATCTAAATGAACTTAAATTAGCAATACCTTGTAAATAAAAAATGTTTATATTTTTCACTATTATAGAGCTATTTATCTAAAAAGGTTCAATAAGACTTAAATACGAATTCAGGCAACTTAATTGTGTTAAATACAGTTTTGAATGCCTAACTGTATTTCTTTTCTCTTTAAAATACAGTTAAGTACATTATAAGATGTTGTGCGGATAAACAAACTAATTGCATCAAATTTATTTTAAAATAACAACAACAAAACGTTAAGCGAATAACATTTCGGTGATTTAAAAGCTACGCACGTTTTTGTTATCTTCAAATTTAAATTTTAAGGAGTGTTTTCAATGGAAGGTTTATTTAACGCAATTAAAGATACCGTAACTGCAGCAATTAATAATGATGGCGCAAAATTAGGCACAAGCATTGTGAGCATCGTTGAAAATGGCGTAGGTTTATTAGGTAAATTATTCGGATTCTAATTTCAATATGTTATGTAAGTAATCAGTATTATTTCAAAGGTGAGGGAGAGATTTAAATGACTGGACTAGCAGAAGCAATCGCAAATACTGTGCAAGCTGCACAACAACATGATAGTGTGAAATTAGGCACAAGTATCGTAGACATCGTTGCTAACGGTGTGGGTTTACTAGGTAAATTATTTGGATTCTAATATAATAACTAATATTCTTTAAAATAAACTGGGTGAGCATACTTTAATGTTATGCACTCAGTTTATTTTATTTGCAGAAATTTGAGCCTCTGTTAAGATTTAGATACATAGACAATATAGGAGATGGGGAAATTGGGATATAAAAATATTTTGATAGACTTTGATGATACAATTGTTGATTTTTATGATGCAGAAGAATGGGCGTTTCACTATATGGCGAATGTTTTTAATCATAAAGCAACAAAGGATGATTTTTTAACATTTAAAAAAATCAATCACCAACATTGGGAAGCTTTTCAACAAAATAAATTAACGAAGTCTGAAGTATTATCAGAACGATTTGTGAATTACTTCAAACATCATCAAATGGAAGTTGATGGGCATCGTGCAGATGTGTTATTTAGAAATGGATTAGCAGAAGCTAAAGTTAAATACTTTGATCAAACATTAGAAACAATTGTCGAATTATCGAAAAGACATGATTTATATATTGTTACTAATGGTGTAACCGAAACGCAAAAGAGAAGGTTAAATCAGACGCCGTTGCATAAATATATTAAAAAGATATTTATATCTGAAGAAACAGGATATCAAAAACCTAATCCGGAATTTTTTAATTATGTTTTTAATGATATTGGTGAGGATGAAAGACAGCACTCGATTATAGTTGGAGATTCTTTAACATCTGACATTCTAGGTGGAATCAATGCGGGTATAGCTACTTGCTGGTTTAATTTTAGAGGATTTGATCATAATCCAGGAATTATACCTGATTATGAAATTAATTCATGGAAACAACTAAATGATATTGTACGTTAAGACAAATAATTTGAAAATGATTTACTTATATTAGCTTAAGAAAGTAATTGTAAAAAAGACACTACGAAAAGATGCATTTTCATGCTCGTAGTGTCGAATATTATTATCTTATGGTTTCCACAATAAGACATCATGTCCCTCTATATTTTTAGCTTCCACATCTGTAAATCCATGATGTAAAAAGAAATCCTTAGAATCATTTCTGCCAATGGCTTTAATTGGCATATTGAAACTCTTTGCAAAATCAATCAATTCTGAAGCGTACCCTCTGTTTTGATATTTTGGTAATACTTCTAACTTCCATAATAATATATAATCTTCAAAATCTGGGAAGTAGATTTCTTCGACATCACCTTTTTTTAGTAATGCCATTCTAGCTCCTAATTGATCTCCGACAAATATGCCATAAAATGGTGAATCTGAACTTGCATCAATCATTTGACCGTTTAACTCATTGACCATGTATAAGTCTTTGTTGCCAAACGCTCTAAAGTTTTCGAATAATTCGTCAGTTTTGTAATTAATTTCAAGACGTTTGATTTCACTCATATTTATCTACCCCTTATTTGTTTACTACTATTATTATACATTAAACCACTTGTGTTTTTCATTGATTTGAAAATGTAAAACAATGAATATTATAAATTTTCCATGATTAAATTGATTTTCAAGCCGTAAAATTGTCAATCACCGGTATAGACTTTATACTATAGTTTGTAATCGCGTACTTAAGGAGAAAAAACATGGACTGTAAAGTAGTTAGTTTAAATGAAAAAGATCAGTTTATACCAAAAATAAAGAGCAGTGACCCTGTAATAACAGGATTATTTCAATATGATGCAGCTCAACAAACTAGTTTTGAAAAAAGGATGTCTAAAGAAAATAATGGAAGAGAAGCGGCATTAGCGAATGTTATTCGTGAATATATGAGTGATTTAAAGCTTTCAAGTGAACAAGAATTAAACATACAACATTTAGCTAATGGTTCAAAAGTTGTGATTGGTGGACAACAAGCAGGGCTTTTCGGGGGACCATTGTATACATTCCATAAAATATTTTCAATCATTACTTTATCTAAGGAATTAACGGATACACATAAGCAACAAGTAGTACCAGTTTTTTGGATTGCAGGAGAAGATCATGATTTCGATGAAGTGAATCATACATTTGTTTATAACGAAAATCATGGGTCGCTGCATAAGGTTAAATATCATACAATGGAGATGCCAGAGACGACTGTCTCTAGATATTATCCTGATAAGGCTGAGTTGAAACAAACTTTAAAAACGATGTTCATTCATATGAAAGAAACTGTTCATACACAAGGTCTACTGGAGATTTGTGACAGAATTATTGACCAATATGACTCGTGGACTGATATGTTTAAAGCACTACTGCATGAAACATTTAAAGCATATGGCGTTCTATTTATAGATGCGCAGTTTGAGCCGTTAAGAAAAATGGAAGCGCCTATGTTTAAAAAGATTTTGAAAAAACATCAGTTGCTTGATGATGCTTTTAGAGCAACACAACAACGTACTCAAAATCAAGGCTTGAATGCGATGATACAAACAGATACAAATGTTCATTTATTCTTACATGATGAAAATATGCGTCAATTAGTTTCGTATGATGGTAAGCATTTTAAATTAAATAAAACAGATAAGACATATATAAAGGAAGAAATTATAAATATTGCGGAAAATCAACCTGAATTATTTTCTAATAATGTAGTGACAAGACCATTAATGGAAGAATGGTTATTTAACACGGTGGCATTTGTTGGAGGACCGAGTGAAATTAAGTACTGGGCTGAACTAAAAGATGTATTTGAACTATTTGATGTTGAAATGCCTATCGTGATGCCAAGGCTTAGAATTACTTATTTAAATGACCGTATAGAAAAATTACTTTCGAAATACAATATTCCATTAGAAAAAGTGTTAGTCGATGGTGTTGAAGGAGAAAGAAGTAAGTTTATTAGAGAACAAGCATCACATCAATTTATTGAAAAGGTAGAAGGTATGATTGAACAACAGCGTCGTCTAAACAAAGACTTATTAGATGAAGTGGCGGGGAATCAAAATAATATTAACCTTGTGAATAAAAATAATGAAATTCATATACAACAGTATGATTATTTGTTAAAACGTTATCTTTTAAACATTGAAAGAGAAAACGACATCAGTATGAAGCAATTTAGAGAAATTCAAGAAACACTCCATCCAATGGGAGGATTACAAGAAAGAATATGGAATCCACTTCAAATTTTGAATGATTTTGGGACAGATGTGTTCAAGCCCTCCACCTATCCACCACTTTCTTACACTTTTGATCATATTATTATAAAACCTTAATATACCAAGGGTTTAGCCCGATTTATCTTAATGATAAATCGGGCATTTTTTTGTTTTTTAAAATAAATTTCACAAATTTTGTATAAATAGTGGTGGATAGTGGGGAGATGTGGTAAATTATATATAAGGTGAGGTGATAAAAAATGTTCATGGGAGAATACGATCATCAATTAGATACAAAAGGACGTATGATTATACCGTCCAAGTTTCGTTATGACTTAAATGAGCGTTTTATTATCACAAGAGGCCTTGATAAATGTTTATTCGGTTACACTCTAGACGAATGGCAACAGATTGAAGAGAAAATGAAAACCTTACCTATGACAAAAAAAGACGCACGTAAGTTTATGCGTATGTTCTTCTCTGGTGCTGTTGAAGTAGAACTTGATAAGCAAGGGCGTATTAACATCCCTCAAAACTTGAGGAAATACGCTAATTTAACTAAAGAATGTACAGTAATCGGTGTTTCAAATCGTATTGAGATTTGGGATAGAGAAACTTGGAATGATTTCTATGAAGAATCTGAAGAAAGTTTCGAAGATATTGCTGAAGATTTAATAGATTTTGATTTTTAAAATGGAGGAATTGAAGTGTTTCATCATATCAGCGTTATGTTAAACGAAACCATTGATTATTTAAATGTAAAAGAAAATGGTGTGTACATTGACTGTACGCTAGGTGGAGCGGGACATGCCCTTTATTTACTAAATCAATTAAATGACGACGGAAGATTAATAGCAATCGATCAAGACCAAACTGCAATTGATAATGCTAAAGAGGTATTAAAGGATCATTTGCATAAGGTGACTTTTGTTCATAGCAACTTCCGTGAATTAACTCAAATATTAAAAGACTTAAACATTGAAAAAGTAGATGGAATTTATTACGACTTGGGTGTTTCAAGCCCACAACTCGACATTCCAGAACGAGGATTCAGTTATCACCATGACGCAACATTAGACATGCGTATGGACCAAACACAAGAACTAACAGCATATGAAATTGTTAACAATTGGTCATATGAAGCGTTAGTGAAGATTTTTTATCGCTATGGCGAGGAGAAATTTTCAAAACAGATAGCTCGAAGAATCGAAGCACATCGCGAACAACAACCAATAACAACAACATTAGAATTAGTTGACATTATAAAAGAAGGTATTCCTGCAAAAGCAAGAAGAAAAGGCGGACATCCTGCAAAACGAGTATTTCAAGCACTACGAATTGCAGTAAACGATGAATTGTCAGCTTTTGAAGATTCAATAGAACAAGCGATTGAATTAGTGAAAGTAGATGGCAGGATTTCGGTAATCACTTTCCATTCTTTAGAAGATCGTTTATGTAAACAGGTGTTCCAAGAATATGAAAAAGGTCCAGAGGTACCAAGAGGATTACCAGTTATACCAGAAGCATATACACCTAAGTTAAAGCGTGTTAATCGTAAACCGATTACCGCTACAGAAGAAGATTTAGATGACAATAACAGAGCACGAAGCGCGAAATTACGTGTAGCTGAAATACTTAAATAAGGAGCAATTTATAATGGCTGTAGAAAAAGTGTACCAACCATATGACGAACAAGTTTATAATAGTATACCGAAGCAACAACCACAAACTAAGCCCGAAAAGAAGACTGTTTCGAGAAAAGTGGTTGTACAATTAACTAAATTTGAAAAAGTTTTATACATAACTTTGATTACTGTAATTGCTATGTTAAGTATTTATATGCTATCTTTAAAAATGGATGCGTATGATACGCGAGGAAAGATTGCAGATTTAGATTATAAAATAGATAAACAATCAAGTGAAAACAGTGCTTTACAATCTGAAATCAAAAAGAATTCTTCTTATGAACGCATATACGAAAAGGCTAAGAAACAGGGGATGAGCCTTGAGAACGATAATGTAAAGGTAGTGCGTAGTAATGGCGAAGCAAAAAATTAAAATTAAAAAAAATAAAATAGGGGCAGTCCTACTTGTTGGTTTATTCGGACTGCTCTTTTTTATATTGGTTTTAAGAATTTCATATATCATGATTACTGGACATTCTAATGGTCAAGATTTAGTCATGAAGGCAAATGAAAAGTATTTAGTTAAGAATGCACAACAACCAGAACGAGGAAAGATATATGATCGTAATGGTAAAGTGCTAGCAGAAGATGTAGAAAGATATAAACTTGTTGCAGTAATAGATAAAAAGGCGAGTGCCAATTCTAAAAAACCTAGGCATGTAGTTGATAAAAAAGAGACTGCAAAGAAATTATCTACAGTCATTAATATGAAGCCAGAGGAAATTGAAAAGAGACTTAGTCAAAAGAAAGCTTTCCAAATTGAATTTGGACGCAAAGGAACAAATTTAACGTATCAGGACAAATTGAAAATAGAGAAAATGAATTTGCCTGGTATTTCTTTATTGCCTGAAACAGAACGCTTTTATCCAAATGGCAATTTTGCATCACACTTAATTGGTAGAGCTCAGAAAAATCCGGATACTGGTGAACTTAAAGGTGCACTTGGAGTTGAAAAGATTTTTGATAGTTATTTAAGTGGATCTAAAGGATCATTGAGATATATTCATGATATTTGGGGATATATCGCACCAAATACTAAAAAAGAGAAGCAGCCTAAACGTGGTGATGATGTCCATTTAACAATCGATTCAAATATTCAAGTATTTGTTGAAGAAGCTTTAGATGGCATGGTTGAAAGATACCAGCCGAAAGATTTATTTGCGGTTGTCATGGATGCCAAAACTGGAGAAATTTTAGCATACAGTCAGCGACCAACATTTAATCCTGAAACTGGTAAAGACTTTGGTAAAAAGTGGGCAAATGACCTTTATCAAAACACATACGAGCCTGGATCAACATTTAAATCATATGGGTTAGCAGCTGCTATTCAAGAAGGTGCTTTTGATCCTGATAAGAAATATAAATCTGGACATAGAGATATTATGGGTTCACGTATTTCAGACTGGAATAGAGTCGGTTGGGGTGAAATCCCAATGTCACTCGGATTTACTTATTCATCTAATACATTGATGATGCATTTACAAGATTTAGTTGGTGCAGACAAAATGAAATCTTGGTATGAACGATTTGGATTTGGAAAATCAACTAAAGGTATGTTTGATGGAGAAGCACCTGGTCAAATTGGATGGAGTAATGAGTTGCAACAAAAAACGTCATCATTTGGTCAATCGACAACAGTAACACCTGTTCAAATGTTACAAGCGCAATCAGCGTTCTTTAATGATGGTAATATGTTAAAACCATGGTTTGTGAATAGCGTTGAAAATCCTGTTAGTAAAAGACAATTTTATAAAGGGCAAAAACAAATCGCAGGCAAACCAATAACAAAAGATACTGCTGAAAAAGTTGAAAAGCAATTGGATTTAGTTGTGAATAGTAAGAAGAGTCACGCTGCAAACTATCGTATTGATGGTTATGAGGTCGAAGGTAAGACTGGTACAGCACAAGTCGCTGCACCTAATGGTGGTGGATACGTTAAAGGTCCAAACCCATATTTTGTAAGTTTTATGGGTGACGCGCCGAAGAAAAATCCTAAAGTTATTGTATACGCTGGTATGAGCTTGGCACAAAAAAATGACCAAGAAGCTTATGAATTAGGTGTTAGTAAAGCGTTTAAACCAATAATGGAAAATACTTTGAAATATTTAAATGTAGGTAAATCAAAAGATGACACATCTAATGCAGAGTATAGTAAAGTGCCAGATGTTGAAGGTCAAGACAAACAAAAAGCTATTGATAATATGAGTGCAAAATCATTAGAACCAGTTACTATCGGTTCTGGCACACAAATAAAAGCACAATCTATAAAAGCAGGGAATAAAGTCTTACCTCATAGTAAAGTACTGTTATTAACAGACGGAGACTTAACTATGCCTGACATGTCAGGATGGACGAAAGAAGATGTCATTGCTTTTGAAAACCTAACAAATATTAAAGTAAATTTAAAAGGTAGCGGTTTTGTGTCCCACCAATCAATTAGTAAGGGACAAAAACTTACTGAAAAAGATAAAATAGACGTAGAATTTTCATCAGAGAATGTAGACAGCAATTCGACGAATAATTCTGATTCAAATTCAGATGATAAGAAGAAATCTGACAGTAAAACTGACAAGGATAAGTCGGACTAACAAGAATGGCTACATTAAATAAGGGTGTATTGTCACTATTTGTTTTTACTAAAGTAATGCTGTGATAGAAAACAACATCTTCATTTAATCTTTATAAATAAGTGTTGATAGAGAATTTTAAGGTAGACGAGGTCAGATTAACTTGTTTGTTATAGGCAAACTTTTTATACTGGCCTCTTATGCCGTAAAAAAGAAAAATTATAAATTTTGATTACAACTTTGTTTATTTAATTGAAAAATTGATAATATATTAGTGGTTAAAAAAGTCTGGATTAAGAAGAGGAGATAGTTATGATTTTTGTATATGCGTTATTAGCGCTAGTGATTACATTTGTTTTGGTACCTGTTTTAATACCTACATTAAAAAGGATGAAATTTGGTCAAAGTATTCGAGAAGAAGGTCCACAAAGCCATATGAAGAAGACTGGTACACCAACGATGGGTGGACTAACATTTCTATTAAGTATTGTGATAACGTCTTTGGTGGTTATTATATTTGTGGATCAAGCTAATCCAATCATACTGTTATTATTTGTGACGATTGGTTTTGGGTTAATTGGTTTTATAGATGATTATATTATTGTTGTTAAAAAGAATAACCAAGGTTTAACAAGTAAACAGAAGTTTTTGGCGCAAATTGGTATTGCGATTATTTTCTTTGTTTTAAGTAATGTGTTTCATTTGGTGAATTTTTCTACGAGCATACATATTCCATTTACGAATGTAGCAATCCCACTATCATTTGCATATGTTATTTTCATTGTTTTTTGGCAAGTAGGTTTTTCTAATGCGGTAAATTTAACAGATGGTTTAGATGGATTAGCAACTGGACTGTCAATTATCGGATTTACAATGTATGCCATCATGAGCTTTGTGTTAGGAGAAACGGCAATTGGTATTTTCTGTATCATTATGTTGTTTGCACTTTTAGGATTTTTACCATATAACATTAACCCTGCTAAAGTGTTTATGGGAGATACAGGTAGCTTAGCTTTAGGTGGTATATTTGCTACGATTTCAATCATGCTTAATCAGGAATTATCATTAATTTTTATAGGTTTAGTATTCGTAATTGAAACCTTATCTGTTATGTTACAAGTCGCTAGCTTTAAATTGACTGGAAAGCGTATATTTAAAATGAGTCCGATTCATCATCATTTTGAATTGATAGGATGGAGCGAATGGAAAGTAGTTACAGTATTTTGGGCTGTTGGTCTGATTTCAGGTTTAATCGGTTTATGGATTGGAGTGCATTAAGATGCTTAATTATACAGGGTTAGAAAATAAAAATGTATTAGTTGTCGGTTTGGCAAAAAGTGGTTATGAAGCAGCTAAATTATTAAGTAAATTAGGTGCGAATGTAACTGTCAATGATGGAAAAGACTTATCACAAGATGCTCATGCAAAAGATTTAGAATCTATGGGCATTTCTGTTGTAAGTGGAAGTCATCCATTAACGTTGCTTGATAATAATCCAATAATTGTTAAAAATCCTGGAATACCTTATACAGTATCTATTATTGATGAAGCAGTGAAACGAGGTTTGAAAATTTTAACAGAAGTTGAGTTAAGTTATCTAATCTCTGAAGCACCAATCATAGCTGTAACGGGTACAAATGGTAAAACGACAGTTACTTCTCTAATTGGAGATATGTTTAAAAAAAGTCGCTTAACTGGAAGATTATCCGGCAATATTGGTTATGTTGCATCTAAAGTAGCACAAGAAGTAAAGCCTACAGATTATTTAGTTACAGAGTTGTCGTCATTCCAGTTACTTGGAATCGAAAAGTATAAACCACACATTGCTATAATTACTAACATTTATTCGGCGCATCTAGATTACCATGAAAATTTAGAAAACTATCAAAATGCTAAAAAGCAAATATATAAAAATCAAACGGAAGAAGATTATTTGATTTGTAATTATCATCAAAGACAAGTGATAGAGTCGGAAGAATTAAAAGCTAAGACATTGTATTTCTCAACTCAACAAGAAGTTGATGGTATTTATATTAAAGATGGTTTTATCATTTATAAAGGTGTTCGTATTATTAACACTGAAGATCTAGTATTGCCTGGTGAACATAATTTAGAAAATATATTAGCAGCTGTGCTTGCTTGTATTTTAGCTGGTGTACCTATTAAAGCAATTATTGATAGTTTAACTACATTTTCAGGAATAGAGCATAGATTGCAATATGTTGGTACTAATAGAACTAATAAATATTATAATGATTCCAAAGCAACAAACACGCTAGCAACACAGTTTGCCTTAAATTCATTTAATCAACCAATCATTTGGTTATGTGGTGGTTTGGATCGAGGGAATGAATTTGACGAACTCATTCCTTATATGGAAAATGTTCGCGCGATGGTTGTATTCGGACAAACGAAAGCTAAGTTTGCTAAACTAGGTAATAGTCAAGGGAAATCGGTCATTGAAGCGAACAATGTCGAAGACGCTGTTGATAAAGTACAAGATATTATAGAACCAAATGATGTTGTATTATTGTCACCTGCTTGTGCGAGTTGGGATCAATATAGTACTTTTGAAGAGCGTGGAGAGAAATTTATTGAAAGATTCCGTGCCCATTTACCATCTTATTAAAGGGTGTGAGTATTGATGGATGATAAAACGAAGAACGATCAACAAGAATCAAATGAAGATAAAGATGAATTAGAATTATTTACGAGGAATACATCTAAGAAAAGACGGCAAAGAAAAAGATCAAAGGCTACACATTTTTCTAATCAAAATAAAGATGATACATCTCAACAAGCTGATTTTGATGAAGAAATTTACTTGATAAATAAAGACTTCAAAAAAGAACAAAGCAATGATGAAAATAATGATTCTGCTTCTAGTCGTGCAAATAATAATAATATCGATGATTCTACAGACTCTAATATTGAAAATGAGGATTATAGATATAATCAAGAAATTGACGACCAAAATGAATCGAATGGAATTGCATTCGACAACGAACAACCTCAATCAGCTCCTAAAGAACAAAATGGCGACTCGAATGATGAGGAAACAGTAACGAAAAAAGAACGAAAAAGTAAAGTAACACAATTAAAGCCATTAACACTTGAAGAAAAGCGGAAGTTAAGACGTAAGCGACAAAAACGAATCCAATACAGTGTTATTACAATATTGGTATTGTTGATTGCTGTTATATTAATTTACATGTTTTCACCACTTAGTAAAATTGCGCATGTAAATATAAATGGAAATAATCACGTTAGTACTTCAAAGATAAACAAAGTTTTAGGTGTTAAAAATGATTCAAGGATGTATACGTTTAGTAAAAAAAATGCTATTAATGATCTCGAAGAGAATCCATTAATCAAAAGTGTTGAGATACACAAGCAATTACCAAACACATTAAACGTAGATATCACAGAAAATGAAATTATTGCTTTAGTGAAATATAAAGGTAAATATTTACCTTTATTAGAAAATGGTAAATTGCTTAAAGGTTCAAATGATGTCAAAATTAATGATGCACCTGTCATGGATGGTTTCAAAGGTACAAAAGAAGATGATATGATTAAGGCGTTATCTGAAATGACACCTGAAGTTAGACGATATATTGCCGAAGTGACATACGCCCCAAGTAAAAACAAACAAAGCAGAATTGAATTGTTTACGACAGATGGACTTCAAGTAATCGGTGATATTTCGACGATATCTAAGAAAATGAAATATTATCCGCAGATGTCACAATCATTATCAAGGGATAGTTCGGGTAAACTAAAAACACGAGGCTATATTGATTTATCAGTCGGTGCTTCATTTATCCCATACCGTGGAAACACGTCTAGTCAATCAGAAAGCGATAAAAATGTGACTAAATCATCTCAAGAGGAAAATCAAGCAAAAGAAGAATTACAAAGCGTTTTAAACAAAATTAACAAACAATCAAGTAAGAATAATTAAAAAATTTTGATATTGTCTATGTTTATAGTTCACAAGCCATTCAACGTATTGTAAACTAAGGATAGTGTATTTTTTTAATAGTAATTTGTCAGGAGGTGCCTATCTATGGAAGAACATTACTACGTAAGTATTGATATTGGATCATCAAGCGTAAAAACAATAGTAGGCGAGAAATTTCACAATGGTATAAATGTGATAGGTACAGGACAAACCTACACGAGCGGTATAAAAAATGGTTTAATTGATGATTTTGATATTGCGCGACAAGCAATCAAAGACACAATTAAAAAGGCATCAATCGCTTCGGGTGTTGATATTAAAGAAGTTTTCCTGAAATTACCTATCATTGGAACGGAAGTTTATGATGAATCAAATGAAATCGACTTTTATGAGGATACAGAAATCAACGGTTCACATATCGAAAAAGTATTAGAAGGTATTAGAGAAAAAAATGATGTGCAAGAAACAGAAGTAATTAATGTGTTCCCGATTCGTTTTATAGTCGATAAAGAAAATGAGGTTTCAGACCCTAAAGAATTAATTGCCAGACATTCATTAAAGGTTGAAGCAGGCGTAATTGCTATTCAAAAATCGATTTTAATTAATATGATTAAATGCGTAGAAGCATGTGGTGTTGATGTATTAGATGTTTACTCTGATGCATATAACTATGGTTCAATCCTAACAGCTACTGAAAAAGAGTTAGGTGCATGTGTCATTGATATTGGTGAAGACGTTACGCAAGTTGCTTTTTATGAACGCGGTGAATTAGTAGATGCTGATTCTATCGAAATGGCAGGGCGTGATATTACAGACGATATTGCACAAGGATTAAACACTTCTTATGAAACTGCTGAAAAAGTTAAACACCAATATGGTCATGCATTCTATGATTCTGCTTCAGATCAAGATATCTTCACTGTTGAACAGGTTGATAGTGATGAAACAGTACAGTATACTCAAAAAGATTTGAGTGACTTTATTGAAGCGCGTGTAGAAGAAATATTCTTCGAAGTATTTGATGTTTTACAAGATTTAGGATTAACAAAAGTAAATGGTGGGTTTATTGTAACTGGTGGATCTGCAAACTTACTTGGCGTAAAAGAATTATTATCAGATATGGTAAGTGAAAAAGTTAGAATTCACACGCCATCACAAATGGGAATTAGAAAACCTGAATTTTCTTCAGCAATTTCTACAATTTCTAGTAGTATCGCTTTTGATGAGTTATTAGATTATGTTACAATTAATTATCATGATAGTGAAGAAACTGAAGAAGATGTTATTGATGTGAAAGACAAAGATAACGAATCTAAATTAGGCGGATTTGATTGGTTTAAACGTAAAACAAACAAAAAAGATACTCATGAAAATGAAGTAGAGTCAACAGATGAAGAAATTTATCAATCAGAAGATAATCATCAGGAACATAAACAGAATCATGAACATGTTCAAGACAAAGATAAAGATAAAGAAGAAAGTAAATTCAAAAAACTAATGAAATCTCTATTTGAATGATTATTGGCCAATAAAACTAGGAGGAAATTTAAATGTTAGAATTTGAACAAGGATTTAATCATTTAGCGACTTTAAAGGTCATTGGTGTAGGTGGTGGCGGTAACAACGCCGTAAACCGAATGATTGACCACGGAATGAATAATGTTGAATTTATCGCTATCAACACAGACGGTCAAGCTTTAAACTTATCTAAAGCTGAATCTAAAATCCAAATCGGTGAAAAATTAACACGTGGTTTAGGAGCAGGAGCTAATCCTGAAATCGGTAAAAAAGCTGCAGAGGAATCTCGTGAACAAATTGAAGATGCAATCCAAGGTGCAGACATGGTATTTGTTACTTCTGGTATGGGTGGCGGAACTGGTACTGGTGCAGCACCAGTCGTTGCTAAAATTGCAAAAGAAATGGGCGCATTAACTGTTGGTGTTGTAACTCGTCCATTTAGTTTTGAAGGACGTAAACGTCAAACTCAAGCTGCTGCTGGAGTAGAAGCTATGAAAGCTGCAGTAGATACATTAATCGTTATACCAAATGACCGTTTATTAGATATCGTTGACAAATCTACGCCAATGATGGAAGCATTTAAAGAAGCTGATAACGTGTTACGCCAAGGTGTACAAGGTATCTCAGACTTAATCGCTGTTTCTGGTGAAGTAAACTTAGACTTTGCAGACGTTAAGACAATTATGTCTAACCAAGGTTCTGCATTAATGGGTATTGGTGTTTCTTCTGGTGAAAATAGAGCGGTAGAAGCTGCTAAAAAAGCAATCTCTTCTCCATTACTTGAAACATCTATCGTTGGTGCACAAGGTGTGCTTATGAATATTACTGGTGGCGAGTCATTGTCATTATTTGAAGCACAAGAGGCTGCTGATATTGTCCAAGATGCTGCAGATGAAGACGTTAATATGATTTTCGGTACAGTTATTAATCCTGAATTACAAGATGAGATTGTTGTAACAGTTATTGCAACTGGTTTTGATGACAAACCAACATCACATGGTCGTAAATCTGGTAGCACTGGATTCGGAACAAGCGTAAATACTTCTAGCAATGCAACTTCTAAAGATGAATCATTCACTTCAAATTCATCAAATGCACAAGCAACTGATAGTGTAAGTGAAAGAACACATACAACTAAAGAAGATGATATTCCTAGCTTCATTAGAAATAGAGAAGAAAGACGTTCAAGAAGAACAAGACGTTAATCGGTTAATATATATACACAAATAATTCAACACAAATCATCAGATAACATATCTGATGATTTTTTTACTAATTTTTAGAACATGTAGAAGGACATTTAAGTTTTTCAAAGTTATTAAAAGTGTTTAAGTATCGTGTCAAAATTAAGTCAAAAATTATTTGCGCAACATTTTAACTTTAAACATAAATGTTATATTATATAATTATTAACTTTGTACAGTTAGACGAAGATAATTTAAATGAAATGATGGTGACGATCGAGTGAATGATAATTTTAAAAAGCAACCGCATCATTTAATATATGAAGAGTTATTACAACAAGGTATTACTCTAGGTATTACAACTAGAGGCGATGGTTTAAGTGACTATCCTAAAAATGCTTTTAATATGGCGAGATATATTGATGATCGCCCATATAATATTACTCAACATCAATTGCAATTAGCTGAAGAAATTGCGTTTGATAGAAAAAATTGGGTGTTTCCCATTCAAACACATGAAAATAAAGTCGCTTGTATTACAAAGGATGATATAGGCACAAATATAGACACTTTAACTGATGCGCTTCATGGTATTGATGCGATGTACACATATGATAGTAATGTCTTATTAACGATGTGTTATGCAGACTGTGTACCAGTATATTTTTATAGTACAAAACATCATTTTATTGCATTGGCGCATGCAGGTTGGCGTGGTACCTATACTGAAATTGTAAAAGAAGTGCTAAAACATGTGAACTTTGATTTGAAAGACTTACATGTCGTTATTGGACCATCTACATCATCAAGTTATGAAATTAATGATGATATTAAAAATAAATTTGAAACATTGCCAATTGATAGTGCCAACTATATTGAAACTAGAGGACGAGATCGTCATGGTATTGATTTGAAAAAAGCCAATGCTGCATTATTAAATTATTATGGTGTTCCTAAAGAAAATATTTATACGACAGCGTATGCTACATCTGAACATTTAGAATTATTTTTCTCTTATCGATTAGAAAAAGGTCAAACAGGACGCATGTTAGCATTCATTGGTCAACAGTAAACATGGAGGAGATATGCTTGCGTGTGAAAGATAATTTACAACAAATCTCAACACAAATTAATGACAAAAGTGAAAAAAATAATTTTTCAACAAAACCAAACGTGATTGCAGTTACAAAATATGTTACAATAGAGCGAGCTAAAGAAGCGTATGAGGCTGGAATAAGACATTTTGGTGAGAATAGATTGGAAGGCTTTTTACAAAAGAAAGAAGCATTACCATCAGATGCGGTGATCCATTTTATAGGATCATTACAATCTCGAAAAGTTAAGGGCGTTATAAACGACGTAGATTATTTCCATGCTTTAGATCGATTGAGCTTAGCCAAAGAAATTAACAAACGTGCAGAACATAAAATTAAATGTTTCTTGCAAGTGAACGTTTCGGGAGAAGCTTCTAAACATGGTATTGCTTTAGAAGATGTTGATCAGTTTATAGATGATCTTAAAAAATATGACAAAATCGAAATTGTAGGTTTAATGACGATGGCACCATTGACAGATGATGAAGCATATATTAGATCGTTATTTAAACAGTTACGTTTGAAAAAAGAAGAAATACAACGACTCAATTTAGAATATGCGCCTTGTGATGAATTATCAATGGGAATGAGTAATGACTATCTTATTGCAGTTGAAGAAGGTGCGACGTTTGTTAGAATTGGGACTAAACTTGTAGGAGAAGAGGAGTGAGTCACTTGGCTTTAAAAGATTTATTTAGTGGATTTTTTGTAATAGATGATGAAGAGGAAGTAGAAGTACCTGACAAACAACAACAGGTCAATGAAGCGCCAGCAAAAGAGCAGTCACAACAAACAACAAAACAAAACGCAATCAAATCAGTCCCTCAAAAATCTGCATCAAGATATACAACAACGTCAGAAGAAAGGAATAACCGTATGTCTAATTATTCAAAAAATAATTCACGTAATGTTGTAACTATGAACAATGCTACACCAAACAATGCATCACAAGAAAGTTCAAAAATGTGTTTATTCGAACCACGTGTTTTTTCAGATACACAAGATATTGCTGATGAGCTTAAAAACCGCCGTGCGACACTTGTCAATTTACAACGTATTGATAAAGTATCAGCGAAAAGAATTATTGATTTTTTAAGCGGTACTGTTTATGCAATCGGTGGAGATATCCAACGTGTAGGTACTGATATTTTCTTATGTACGCCTGATAATGTGGAAGTAGCTGGAAGCATTACAGACCATATTGAAAATATGGAACATTCATTCGACTAAGGAGTTAACATATGGATATAAATGTGCTAGCTACAATATTTAAATTTATCCTTTTTGTTGTTGAAATTTATTATTTCGGCATGATTATATATTTCTTTACATCTTGGGTACCAAGTATTAGAGAAACTAAGGTAGGTTATTTTTTAGCGAAAATATATGAACCTTTCTTACAACCATTTAGAAAAGTAATTCCACCTATTGGAATTATCGACATATCATCAATCGCTGCAATTATCGTTTTAGTATTATTCCAAAAAGGGTTACTCCAAATCTTTAATTGGATTTTAATTCAATTACAATAAATTAAGCGACATAACGAGGCAAGGGTACATGATACTTTAGCCTCGTTTTTGATATGTATTTTTCTGAATATAAGGGCAATAGATGGTATTTTATAATTTTTTTAAGGTAGTGATTAACATAGATATTTATCAACACTTTAGACAGGAAGAATACGAATTAATTGATCAGCTAACGGATAAATGTGATCAAGCGGAACAGCATTATGCACCAGTATTAACGCATTTTTTAGATCCAAGAGGGCAATATATATTGGAAGTGATTTGTGGCAGTTATGAAGATTTAAACGTATCTTTTTATGGTGGACCTAATGCTGAAAGAAAAAGAGCAATCATTTCGCCGAACTATTATGAACCTAAAGAAAGCGACTTTGAATTAACTTTAATGGAAATAGATTATCCTGAAAAATTCGTCACTTTAAAACATCAACATATTTTAGGGACATTAATGTCTTTAGGTATCGAACGCGAACAAGTTGGAGATATAATTGTGAATGAACGAATTCAATTTGTTTTGACAAGTAGATTGGAATCATTTATTATGTTAGAATTACAACGTATTAAAGGCGCATCAGTTAAACTTTATACTATTCCAGTAACAGATATGATACAATCTAATGAGAATTGGAAAAATGAAAGTGCAACAGTTAGTTCTTTAAGGTTAGATGTTGTTATTAAAGAAATGATACGTAAATCACGTACGATTGCGAAACAACTAATCGAAAAAAAACGTGTTAAAGTGAATCACACTATTGTTGATTCAGCAGATTTTCAATTACAAGCAAATGATTTAATATCCATCCAAGGTTTTGGTAGAGCACACATTACTGACTTAGGTGGTAAAACTAAAAAAGATAAAACGCACATTACCTATAGAACATTATTCAAATAGTAATGATTTAAGGAGGATAACAAATGCCTTTTACACCAAATGAAATTAAGAATAAAGAGTTTTCACGTGTAAAGAATGGTTTAGAACCTACTGAAGTTGCTAATTTTTTGGAGCAACTAAGCACTGAAATTGAACGTCTTAAAGAAGATAAAAAACAACTTGAAAAAGTAATCGAAGAGAGAGATACTAATATTAAGTCTTATCAAGACGTGCATCAATCTGTAAGTGATGCTTTGATACAAGCTCAAAAAGCTGGTGAAGAAACTAAGCAAGCTGCAGAAAAACAAGCTGAAGCGATTATAGCTAAGGCAGAAGCGCAAGCTAATCAAATGGTTGGTGACGCGGTAGAAAAAGCACGCCGTTTAGCATTCCAGACTGAAGATATGAAACGTCAATCAAAAGTATTTAGATCGCGTTTCCGTATGTTAGTTGAAGCGCAATTAGACTTATTAAAAAACGAAGATTGGGATTACTTGTTGAATTATGATTTAGACGCTGAACAAGTGACGCTTGAAAATATTCATCATTTGCATGAAAATGATTTAAAGCCAGATGAAGTTGCAGCAAATGCACAAAATAATGCATCAAATACATCAGACAATAATCAACAATCCAATGATTCAGAAACAACTAAGAAGTAAGAATTAAATAAAGACAGACGCGTAATATACATTTAACTTTTCACAGCGAATTAGGTAATGGTGAGAGCCTAGTAAAAGCATGTATGTTATATCACTGGCTTTTTAATATTTAAATAATGTAATGAGAGAACTCTAAGTTGAGTTAATAAGGGTGGTACCGCGAGCAATCGTCCCTTTTAATTTAACTTAGAGTTTTTTAAATTTTTAAGGAGTGAAAAAAATGGATTACAAAGAAACGTTATTAATGCCTAAAACAGATTTCCCAATGCGAGGTGGTTTACCAAACAAGGAACCGCAAATTCAAGAAAAATGGGATGCAGAAGATCAATACCATAAAGCGTTAGAAAAAAATAAAGGTAACGAAACATTCATTTTACATGATGGCCCACCATACGCGAATGGTAACTTACATATGGGACATGCCTTGAACAAAATTTTAAAAGACTTTATTGTACGTTATAAAACTATGCAAGGGTTCTATGCACCATACGTACCAGGTTGGGATACACATGGTTTACCAATTGAACAAGCATTAACGAAAAAAGGTGTTGACCGAAAGAAAATGTCAACAGCTGAATTCCGTGAGAAATGTAAAGAATTTGCTTTAGAACAAATTGAATTACAGAAAAAAGATTTTAGACGTTTAGGTGTTCGTGGTGACTTTAATGATCCATATATTACATTAAAACCTGAATACGAAGCTGCACAAATTCGTATTTTTGGAGAAATGGCAGATAAAGGTTTAATTTATAAAGGTAAAAAGCCAGTTTATTGGTCTCCTTCAAGTGAGTCTTCATTAGCAGAAGCAGAAATTGAATATCACGATAAACGTTCAGCATCAATTTACGTTGCATTTGACGTTAAAGATGACAAAGGTGTCGTAGATGCAGATGCTAAATTTATTATCTGGACAACAACGCCATGGACAATTCCATCAAATGTTGCGATTACCGTTCATCCTGAATTAAAATATGGTCAATACAATGTAGATGGCGAAAAATATATTATTGCAGAAGCCTTATCTGACGCTGTAGCAGAAGCACTGGATTGGGATAAAGCATCAATCAAATTAGAAAAAGAATACACAGGTAAAGAATTAGAGTATGTTGTAGCACAACATCCATTCTTAGACAGAGAATCGTTAGTGATTAATGGTGATCATGTTACTACAGATGCTGGTACAGGTTGTGTACATACAGCACCAGGTCACGGGGAAGATGACTATATTGTTGGTCAAAAATATGAATTGCCAGTAATTAGTCCAATCGATGATAAAGGTGTATTTACTGAAGAAGGCGGCCAATTTGAAGGAATGTTCTATGATAAAGCTAATAAAGCCGTTACTGATTTATTAACAGAAAAAGGTGCACTATTAAAATTAGACTTTATTACACATAGCTATCCACACGACTGGAGAACAAAAAAACCTGTAATCTTCCGTGCTACACCACAATGGTTTGCCTCAATCAGTAAAGTAAGACAAGATATTTTAGATGCAATCGAAAATACAAACTTCAAAGTAAATTGGGGTAAAACACGTATTTACAATATGGTTCGTGACCGTGGCGAATGGGTTATTTCTCGTCAACGTGTGTGGGGTGTACCGTTACCAGTATTTTATGCTGAAAATGGCGAAATTATCATGACGAAAGAAACAGTGAATCATGTTGCTGATTTATTTGCAGAACACGGTTCAAATATTTGGTTTGAAAGAGAAGCGAAAGACTTACTACCAGAAGGATTTACACATCCAGGCAGCCCTAACGGTACATTTACTAAAGAAACAGACATTATGGACGTTTGGTTTGATTCTGGTTCATCACACCGTGGCGTGTTGGAAACAAGACCGGAATTAAGTTTCCCAGCGGATATGTATTTAGAAGGTAGTGACCAATATCGTGGTTGGTTCAACTCTTCTATCACAACTTCAGTTGCTACAAGAGGAGTATCACCTTATAAATTCTTACTTTCTCATGGTTTTGTTATGGACGGTGAAGGTAAGAAAATGAGTAAATCTTTAGGTAATGTGATTGTACCTGACCAAGTGGTTAAACAAAAAGGTGCTGATATTGCGAGACTTTGGGTAAGTAGTACGGACTATTTAGCTGATGTTAGAATTTCTGATGAAATTTTAAAACAAACATCTGATGTTTATCGTAAAATCAGAAATACATTAAGATTTATGTTAGGTAACATTAACGATTTCAATCCTGACACAGATAGCATTACTGAATCAGAGTTATTAGAAGTGGATCGTTACTTGCTAAATCGTTTACGTGAATTTACTGCAAGTACGATTAACAACTATGAAAACTTTGACTACTTAAATATTTATCAAGAAGTTCAAAACTTTATCAATGTTGAGTTAAGTAATTTCTATTTGGATTACGGTAAAGATATTTTATATATTGAACAACGAGATTCTCATATCCGTCGTAGTATGCAAACAGTGTTATATCAAATTTTAGTTGATATGACGAAGTTGTTAGCACCAATCTTAGTGCATACAGCTGAAGAAGTTTGGTCTCATACACCACATGTTAAAGAAGAAAGTGTTCACTTAGCAGACATGCCTAAAGTTGTAGAAGTAGATCAAGCTTTATTGGATAAATGGCGTACATTTATGAATTTACGTGATGATGTGAACCGTGCATTAGAAACTGCTCGTAATGAAAAAGTTATTGGTAAATCATTAGAAGCTAAAGTTACGATTGCTAGTAACGATAAATTTAATGCATCTGAATTCTTAACTTCATTTGATGCATTACATCAATTATTTATCGTGTCACAAGTTAAAGTTGTAGATAAGTTAGATGATCAGGCAACAGCTTATGAACATGGTGATATTGTCATCGAACATGCAGATGGTGAAAAATGTGAAAGATGTTGGAACTATTCAGAGGATCTTGGTGCTGTTGATGAATTGACGCATTTATGCCCACGATGCCAACAAGTTGTAAAATCACTTGTATAATTGAAATTGTATAAAGTACTCATACAGATGATATAAATTAAAGCTCTCTTCATAATCATGTTGTAGTTTTTGTTGACATGATGAAGAGAGTTTTTTTGTGAATAAAAAAATGACCAAGTTACCGGTCATATATGTAAAAAATGTGCGATTTACTAAAATAAAAATTATTCAGGAATGGTACAAATTCTCTGAGGCATATAAATGCGTTATAGTTGCTATTCTCAATTATGTTCGCGATAATTTTAAGTAAAAGTAAGCACAGATATTGAATTTGATAGGAGTTAATTGAATGTATCATAACAGTAACGCAAACTTTGTCAATGGTATCACTTTAAATGTGAGAGATAAGAATGAATTAAAGCCATTTTATGAGGACATATTAGGATTAAATATTATAAATGAGACATTAACATCGATACAATATGAAGTAGGTCAAAATAATCATGTCATTACACTTGTTGAATTACAAAATGGACGTGAACCTTTAATGTCCGAAGCGGGACTGTTTCATATCGCAATTAAACTACCTCAAATTAGTGATTTAGCTAATTTACTAATTCATTTAAGCGAATATGATATTCCAGTTAACGGAGGTATACAGCCTGCTTCGTTATCATTATTTTTTGAAGACCCGGAAGGAAACGGTTTTAAATTTTATGTTGATAAAGACGAAGCGCAATGGACGAGGCAAAATGATTTAGTAAAAATTGATATTAGACCATTAAATGTACCGAGATTAGTGAGTCATGCAACAAAATTGTTATGGTTAGGTATTCCAGATGACGCTATTATAGGTGCATTGCATATTAAGACAATTCATTTATCAGAGGTAAAAGAGTACTACCTCGATTATTTTGGATTAGAGCAATCGGCATATATGGATGATTATTCAATATTTTTAGCATCGAATGGCTATTATCAACATTTGGCCATGAATGATTGGGTATCAGCAACGAAACGTGTAGAAAATTTTGATACGTATGGATTAGCAATTGTTGACTTTCATTATCCTGAAACAACACATTTAAATTTACAAGGTCCGGATGGTATCTATTATCGCTTTAATCATATCGAAGTTGAAGATTAGTATATACTTTGAATGGACGAACCATATAATGAATCGTTTTTAATGATCTTTTTATACAAGCTATGAAGGAGGCTGGGACATAAATCCCTAAAAAACAGCAGTAAGATAATTTTCAATTAGAAAATATCTTACTGCTGTTCTCTATTTATACAATACTTCGTATTGAATGGCTTCGCTTTGCCCATCTGGCACATTACTGTAAAATTCTATAAATAGAATTTTTGATGATGGGTCCCTTCCTAGGGTGCCGTCTCAGCTACCCCAACCGGCACATTGTTGTAAGCTGACTATATGTCAGCTTCTGTGTTGGGGCCCCTGTCTTCGACTGGCACTGCTCCCTCAGGAGTCTCGCCATTAATACTACGTATTAACA
>NZ_JACYVY010000019.1:0-35740 GCF_017151825.1 Staphylococcus sp. EG-SA-18 | reverse complement strand
TATGATGATAGAGGTCTATGGCTAGCTTTTAATAATAATGAAGATTATGCAAGATATTCTGAAAAATATAATGATTTAATATCGGAATTTGATAATGAAGATATCTAATTTTTTAATATTCGTAGCTTTTATTTTTCTACTTATTTTATGTTTATTTTTAATCTTACAAATGACAAACCATTAAAAGTAGCATCCCAACATCAAACAAAAAAACAATTCATCAAATAAAAATCGCTACAAAACCAAGTCATTAAACACGCAATAATTAAAATTTTCCACTCATTATAATTCTGAATTCCAAATGTCGAATTCCGAAAACCAAACTCCGAATTCCAAAAACGCAACTCCAAAATTAAAAGCATCTCCCTGTTACTCGGGAAATGCTTTTTACCTACTGATTACTCTGTCATTAATGATTTTACAACGGAAACCATGTCGTCATGTATGACCAAAGTAGCGTCTCTATCATAAGGTGTTCGATCTTTATTGATAATAATTAAATTGTCGCCTTTAAAATTTGATATTAATCCTGCGGCAGGTTGTACAACGAGTGATGAACCTAGTACAACAAGGGTGTCAGCATGTTCAATTTTATTTAATGACCGTATGATGGTAGGTTGATCTAACATTTCACCGTATAATACGATGTCCGGTCGAATGGCACCACCACAATTATCACAATGTTTCAAAGTTCTATCAATGACATCTGACTTCGTATAAGATTTATGACATGCATTACAATAAAAACGATTTAACGTGCCATGTAATTCATCAACATGTTGACTTCCAGCGTCTGAGTGCAAACCATCGATATTTTGCGTGATGACACCTAAAGATTGTTGATTACGTTCTAATTTTGCAATCCAATCATGAACGATATTAGGCTTCGTATCGACAAATAGTAAACGCTTATGGCAGAAATTGATAAAACCTTCAGGATCATCTTCTAAATAATCACGGCTTAACAAGTATTCTGGCGAAAGTCCATCTTTTGAAATTTCATCAAATAAGCCACCCATTGAACGGAAATCTGGAACGCCACTTGCGACAGATACACCAGCACCTGTGAAAAATGTAATACGATTCGAACTATCTATAATATGTTTTAATGTCTCTAAATCATTTCTCAAAATAAACACCCCATCAAAATAATGAATGATTTATAACGTCTTTTGCTTTTATTATAGTATATTCATTTTACGATTATCAAAAGCGCAGTTTAAACAGTTCTTTTTAAAAATGAATTATACATATAATCGAACAGTTAAATTATATTAGTTTTTACGCAATTTTTATTATAGAATAAGCATGTATATTAAAATTGATGTCTAAACATAAAGGATAATGACCCATCGCCTAAATAAAGGAGGCAATTTTACATTGAATAAACATGAACGTTTGGACGAAATTGCTAAACTAGTGAATAAAAAGGGCACGATAAGAACGAATGAAATCGTCGAAGGTTTAAATGTGTCTGATATGACAGTTCGAAGAGATTTAATTGAGTTGGAAAATAAAGGGATTTTAACGAAGATTCATGGTGGTGCACGCAGTAATTCAACATTTCAGTATAAAGAAATATCGCATAAAGAAAAACATACCCGTCAAATTGCAGAAAAACGATTTATAGCTAAAAAAGCTGCATCATTAATTGAAGATGGGGATACTTTGTTTTTCGGACCGGGAACAACAGTGGAACTATTAGCGGAAGAAGTCAATCATCATACGCTCACAATTATTACGAATTGTTTGCCAGTGTATAAAATTTTGTTGGAAAAACAAACAGCACATTTTCGTGTCTATTTAATTGGTGGTGAAATGCGCCATATTACAGAAGCGTTTGTAGGTGAAATGGCGAATGCCATGTTAGAAAAACTAAGATTTAGCAAGATGTTCTTTAGTAGTAACGCAGTAAATAAAGGTGCTGTGATGACATCTACATTAGATGAAGCCTATACGCAACAATTGGCACTAAGTAATTCAATTGAAAAATACTTGTTAATCGATCATACGAAAGTTGGCAAAGAAGATTTTACATCATTTTGTCAGTTAAACGAATTGACTGCAGTGGTCATGGACTATGAAGATGAAGAAAAAGTAGAAACGATTAAAACATATATTGAAGTAGTCGACTAAATTAAAAGTATAACTGCATTGTTAAAATATGTATCTATATGCTCATAAGTGAATGTGAATTTGCATTCATTTATGGGCTATTTTTTATGCAAATTTATGTAAACGGGAACCTCGACAAAGTTTTACTACAATTTCAGACGAATACCTAATTAAAACAACACCACAGTATGAATGTTCACTTATTGTTTGAAAATATGTCATAAACAAACAGATTATAAACATATTATGTTGATTTATTGTTTGTTTATGTTTATAATTTAAACGTAATCAAATTGAAAGCCTTTTCTCAAGATTTTCATAACCTACAAATAAACATGTCATATTTTAAGAAAGGTATTTCAAAATTAAAGTAAAAAGGAGTCTTATTATGGCGATTATTATTGGTTCAGATGAAGCTGGCAAACGATTAAAAGAAGTCATCAAATCATACTTATTAGACAATAAATATGATGTTGTTGACGTAACAGAAGGACAGGAAGTTGACTTTGTTGATGCAACTTTGGCTGTAGCAAAAGATGTTCAAAGTCAAGAAGGTAACTTAGGTATTGTTATCGATGCATTTGGTGCAGGTAGCTTTATGGTTGCTACAAAAATCAAAGGCATGATTGCTGCTGAAGTATCAGATGAACGCTCTGGATATATGACTAGAGGCCATAACAATTCAAGAATGATCACTATGGGGTCTGAAATTGTTGGAGACACATTAGCGAAAAATGTCGTTAAAGGTTTTGTTGAAGGTAAATACGATGGTGGTAGACACCAAATCCGTGTAGATATGCTTAATAAAATGTGCTAGGGAGGAAAAATTACTATGAAGATTGCATTAGGATGCGACCATATTGTTACAGATACAAAAATGCGTGTATCTGAATTTTTAAAATCAAAAGGACATGAAGTCATTGACGTAGGAACATACGATTTCACAAGAACACATTATCCAATTTTTGGTAAAAAAGTTGGCGAACAAGTTGTTAGCGGTAATGCAGACTTAGGTGTTTGTATTTGTGGAACAGGTGTTGGTATTAACAATGCTGTAAATAAAGTACCTGGCGTTCGTTCAGCACTAGTACGTGATATGACATCAGCGTTATATGCTAAAGAAGAATTAAATGCGAACGTTATTGGCTTTGGTGGACGTATTATAGGTGAGTTATTAATGTGCGATATTATCGATGCATTTATTAACGCTGAATATAAACCAACTGAAGAGAATAAAAAATTAATCGCTAAAATTAAACATTTAGAAACAAGCAATGCAGATCAAGCTGATCCACATTTCTTTGATGAATTCTTAGAAAAATGGGACAGAGGCGAATACCACGATTAAGGGACGACACATATGATTTTAACTTTAACATTAAATCCATCCGTTGATATTTCATATCCATTAACAGCATTGAAATTAGATGATGTTAATCGTGTTCAAGAAGTAAGTAAAACAGCTGGTGGTAAAGGTTTAAATGTAACAAGAGTACTTGCGCAAGTAGGCGAGCCAGTCCTTGCGAGTGGTTTTATTGGCGGTGAATTAGGTCAATTTATTGCTAAAAAATTAGATCATGCCGACATCAAGCATGCATTTTATAACATTAAGGGTGAAACACGAAACTGCATTGCAATTTTACATGAAGGGCAACAAACAGAAATTTTAGAGCAGGGACCGGAGATTGATAATCAAGAGGCTGCAGGATTTATTAAACATTTTGAACAATTATTAGAAAAAGTTGAAGCAGTTGCTATTTCAGGTAGCTTACCTAAAGGATTAAATCAAGATTATTATGCACAAATTATTGAACGATGCCAAAACAAAGGTGTGCCTGTGATATTGGACTGCTCGGGTGCAACTTTGCAAACAGTTTTGGAAAATCCATACAAACCAACAGTCATTAAACCAAACATTTCTGAACTATATCAATTGCTTAACCAGCCACTTGATGAAAGTTTAGAAAGTTTGAAACAGGCAGTGTCACAACCCTTATTCGAAGGGATTGAGTGGATTATTGTGTCTTTAGGTGCACAAGGTGCATTCGCTAAGCACAATCATACATTCTATAGAGTGAATATTCCGACAATAAGCGTATTAAATCCGGTTGGTTCAGGTGATTCTACAGTTGCTGGAATTACTTCAGCAATTCTCAATCATGAAAACGACCACGATTTACTAAAAAAAGCCAATACTTTAGGCATGCTGAATGCGCAAGAAGCACAAACAGGTTATGTCAATTTAAATAATTATGATGATTTATTCAATCAAATTGAAGTTTTAGAGGTGTAAAAAATGTCAAAATCGAATCAAAAAATCGCATCAATTGAACAACTAAGTAATAACGAAGGTATCATTTCTGCATTAGCATTTGACCAACGTGGTGCTTTAAAACGCATGATGGCAAAACATCAAACTGAAGAGCCAACTGTAGCTCAAATTGAACAATTAAAAGTATTAGTTGCGGAAGAATTAACACAATATGCATCTTCAATTTTATTAGATCCAGAATACGGTTTACCAGCATCTGATGCACGTAACAAAGATTGTGGATTATTGCTAGCTTATGAAAAAACTGGTTATGACGTAAATGCTAAAGGTCGTTTACCTGACTGTTTAGTAGAGTGGTCTGCAAAACGTTTAAAAGAACAAGGTGCAAATGCTGTTAAATTCTTACTTTACTATGATGTTGATGATGCTGAAGAAATTAACATTCAAAAGAAAGCATACATTGAAAGAATCGGTTCAGAATGTGTTGCAGAAGACATTCCTTTCTTCTTAGAAGTATTAACATACGATGACAACATTCCTGATAACGGTAGTGTTGAATTCGCAAAAGTTAAGCCTAGAAAGGTTAACGAAGCAATGAAATTATTCTCAGAACCACGCTTTAATGTTGATGTATTGAAAGTTGAAGTACCAGTAAACATGAAGTATGTAGAAGGCTTTGCTGAAGGTGAAGTGGTTTATACAAAAGAGGAAGCGGCACAACACTTTAAAAATCAAGATGCAGCAACTCATTTACCATACATTTACTTAAGTGCTGGTGTTTCTGCGGAATTATTCCAAGAAACTTTAAAATTTGCTCACGAAGCTGGTGCTAAATTCAACGGTGTACTTTGTGGCCGTGCTACATGGTCTGGTGCTGTTCAAGTATACATTGAACAAGGTGAAGATGCTGCTCGTGAATGGTTACGTACAACTGGTTTCAAAAATATTGATGACTTAAATAAAGTATTAAAAGATACTGCGACATCTTGGAAACAAAGAAAATAAGTATAAAAGGGGATTAATGCTATGAATAGAGAAGAAGTCCAATTATTAGGTTTTGAAATTGTTGCATTTGCAGGGGATGCACGTTCTAAGTTTTTAGAAGCATTGACAGCAGCTCAAGCTGGAGATTTTGCAAAAGCAGATGCATTGATTGAAGAAGGAAACAATTGCATTGCTGAAGCGCATAGAGCACAAACAAGCCTGTTAGCTAAAGAAGCACAAGGTGATGATATTGCATACAGTGTAACGATGATGCATGGTCAAGACCATTTAATGACAACAATTTTACTGAAAGATTTAATGAAGCATTTATTAGAATTTTATAAAAGAGGGTGATGACAATGATGCAAAAATTGATCGCACAAATTGAAAAAGGGAAGCCATTTTTCGAGAAATTATCACGTAACATATATTTAAGAGCCATCCGTGATGGATTTATTTCTGCAATGCCTGTCATCTTATTCTCAAGTATCTTTCTATTAATTGCATACGTGCCAAATATATTTGGTTTTAAATGGGATAAAGGCATGGAAGCCATTTTAATGAAACCATATAACTATACGATGGGGCTTGTAGCATTTTTAGTAGCAGGAACGACAGCGAAATCTTTAACAGATTCATTTAACCGTAAGCTAGAAAGTACAAATCAAATTAACTTTATTTCTACAATGCTAGCAGCGATGTGTGGATTCTTGTTCTTAGCTTCTGATCCAGCCAAAGATGGTGGATTCTTAAGTGCATTTATGGGAACTAAAGGTTTATTAACAGCATTTTTATCAGCATTTGTAACTGTTATTGTTTATAACTTCTGTGTGAAGCGCAATATTACAATTAAAATGCCGAAAGAAGTACCGCCGAATATTTCACAAGTATTTAAGGACTTAATTCCATTTTCAGCGGTAATCATCATTCTTTATGCATTAGATTTAGTCATTCGCAACAGCTTTAAATCAAATGTAGCGGAAGGTATTTTAAAATTATTCGAACCATTATTTACAGCAGCAGATGGATGGATTGGTGTCACAATTATCTTTGGTGCCTTTGCATTATTCTGGTTTGTAGGAATTCATGGTCCATCAATAGTAGAGCCAGCAATTGCAGCCATTACATATGCGAATATCGAAGCGAACTTCAAGTTGCTTCAAGCTGGAGAACACGCAGATAAAATTATTACATCAGGTACACAAATGTTTATCGTTACTTTTGGAGGTACGGGTGCAACATTGGTCGTCCCGTTCATGTTTATGTGGATGACGAAATCTAAACGAAACAAAGCGATTGGACGTGCATCAGTTGTACCAACATTCTTTGGTGTAAACGAACCAATTTTATTTGGTGCACCACTAGTATTGAATCCTGTGTTCTTTATTCCATTTGTATTAGCACCAATTGTTAACGTATGGATTTTCAAACTTTTCGTTGAAGTGTTAGGAATGAATAGTTTTAGTGTGAATTTACCTTGGACAACACCAGGTCCATTGGGCATTATCATGGGTACAGGTTTTGGTTTATGGTCATTCGTTCTAGCTATTACTTTGATTGTTGTAGATATTATTATTTACTACCCATTCCTAAAAGTTTATGATAGTGAAATTCTTGATGAAGAAGAAGGACGTAAAGAAAGTAATTCAGATTTAAAAGAAAAAGTTGCAGCAAACTTTGATACGAAAAAAGCTGATTCAATTTTAGCGGCAAGTGGTGTATCAGACGATGCAGCTAAAGCTTCAAATATCACAGAACAAACAAATGTCTTAGTACTTTGTGCCGGTGGTGGTACAAGTGGATTATTAGCCAATGCACTTAATAAAGCAGCTGAAGAATATCATGTGCCAGTGAAAGCGGCAGCTGGCGGATATGGCGCACATATGGACATTATGAAAGAGTACCAATTAATCATTTTAGCGCCACAAGTTGCGTCTAACTATGAAGATATTAAGCAAGATACAGATAGATTAGGTATTAAATTAGCGAAGACTCAAGGTGCCGAATATATCAAATTGACACGAGACGGCCAAGCAGCCCTTGATTTCGTTCAACAACAATTTGAAAATTAAGAATAGGAGTTTTTCATATGACTAAAACATTACCTGAAGATTTTATTTTTGGTGGAGCAACAGCAGCATATCAAGCAGAAGGTGCGACAAATACGGATGGTAAAGGTCGTGTAGCATGGGATACGTATTTGGAAGAAAACTATTGGTATACTGCAGAACCAGCGAGTGATTTTTATAACAGATATCCAGTGGATTTAGAATTAAGTGAAAAATTCGGTGTTAATGGTATCCGTATTTCAATTGCATGGTCACGTATCTTCCCAAATGGATATGGCGAAGTTAACCCTAAAGGTGTTGAGTATTACCATAAGTTATTTGCAGAGTGTCATAAACGTCATGTTGAACCATTTGTAACATTGCATCATTTTGATACACCAGAAGTGTTACACAAAGATGGCGATTTTCTAAATCGTAAAACGATTGACTACTTTGTAGATTATGCTGAATATTGTTTTAAAGAATTCCCAGAAGTAAAATATTGGACTACATTCAATGAAATTGGACCTATTGGTGATGGCCAATATTTAGTAGGTAAATTCCCTCCAGGTATTAAATATGATTTTGAAAAAGTTTTCCAATCTCATCATAATATGATGGTTGCTCATGCAAGAGCAGTGAAATTATTCAAGGATGGCGGCTATCAAGGAGAAATTGGTGTTGTACACGCATTGCCAACAAAATATCCGTTCGATCCATCAAATCCTGAAGATGTTCGTGCAGCAGAATTAGAAGATATCATCCATAATAAATTCATCTTAGATGCAACATATTTAGGTAAGTATTCTCGTGAAACGATGGAAGGTGTGCAACATATCTTATCTGTTAATGGCGGTAAATTAAATATTACAGATGAAGATTATGCCATTTTAGATGCAGCCAAAGATTTAAACGACTTCTTAGGTATCAATTACTACATGAGTGACTGGATGAGAGGTTACGATGGAGAATCTGAAATCACGCATAATGCGACAGGTGATAAAGGCGGTTCTAAATACCAACTTAAAGGTGTCGGACAACGTGAATTTGATGTCGACGTACCTCGCACAGACTGGGACTGGATGATCTATCCTCAAGGTTTATATGATCAAATCATGCGTGTTGTTAAAGATTATCCTAACTATCACAAGATTTATATCACTGAAAATGGTTTAGGATATAAAGATGAATTTATTGAATCTGAAAAAACAGTTCATGATGATGCACGTATTGATTATGTAAGACAACATTTGAACGTTATTGCAGATGCTATTAAAGATGGTGCAAATGTTAAAGGTTACTTTATTTGGTCATTAATGGATGTGTTCTCTTGGTCAAATGGTTATGAAAAACGATATGGTTTATTCTATGTCGATTTTGAGACTCAAGAACGTTATCCTAAGAAAAGTGCTTATTGGTACAAAGAGTTAGCCGAAACAAAAGAAATTAAATAATTATAGATATTAAAAGGCCTATCAGTCGAGTGCTGGTAGGTCTTTATTTATAAAAAGAGATAAATTAAACATGCATATACATATTTATATATTAATCAATGGGTGACACACCATTGAAAGCTAAAGAAGCAATCAATTAACAAATGTTAACGGACAACTTTCCAAAGTCATCTTAAAAGTTAATGATGTATTCAAAATCAACTAAAGGACATTTTTAATCACATCCTTTATACTTATATAAAAGACATGAATGGGAGTTAAAAGTGTGAAGAAAATTTTTGTAATTATTACGACATTGTTAGCGGTCGCTATTATTATAGGCTCTATTATTACGGTGGTGTTTAGTCAACGACAGGCACAAACATTTAAAATACAACAACAGCAATTTGTTAAAAAGCCAATTCCAACATTGTTCTTACATGGATTTGGTGGTAGTGCCAATTCTGAAAAGTTTATGGTGAAGCAAGCAGAAAAAAGAGGGGTAACTAAAGATATCATCACTGCTTACGTTTCAAAGGATGGTGCAGTGACATTTAAAGGGAAACTAAGAAAAGATGCAGTGAATCCTATTGTGAAAATTGAACTTGAAAATAACAGACAAGGCTATTTGGATAAGAATGCTGCGTGGTTTAAAAATGTACTGACTAAGTTACAATCTGAATACAATTTCGATAAATTCAACTTTGTCGGTCACTCAATGGGGAACTTAACATTTGCACAATATATGATGACATATGGTAACGACAAGTCACTGCCACAGTTAAACAAACAAGTGAATATTGCAGGGACATTTAATGGTGTTTTAAATATGAATGAAGATGTCAATGAAATTACAGTTGATAAAGATGGTAAACCAAGTCGAATGAATCAACCTTATCAGCAATTACGCGTGCTAAAAGATATTTATAAAGGTAAAGGTATCGAAGTGCTAAATATTTATGGAGATTTGAAAGATGGTACACATTCAGACGGCAGAGTGTCTAATAGTTCTTCGAAATCATTAAAATATTTACTGGGAAATAGTCCGAAAAGTTATCGAGAATCTAAATATGAAGGTGAGCCTGCACAACATAGTCAGCTTCATGAGAATGAAAATGTTGCTAATGAGTTAATCGACTTTTTATGGAAAAAATAAAGCAACTGCTAGTTTTTCGGGGGCAAAAAAGCTTGTAATATTAGAGCTTTTCAAAAATTATCTATTGTTTGAGAGTTTCCATAAAATGTCTAAGTCGTAACATTTTAAATTTATGATTATAGCAAATATAATGTGGTTGAAGTTACATGAATGAATCAGTGCTTAAGTCAAAATATAACAACTAAGAATGTATTTGCATACAGACATCACGAAGACACAATTCAAACTTAACGCTTAAGTAACAAATAAGTAAAAGTTTCAAATAAAGAAAGGTGATTAATGATGCAAAATAAACAAATTCTTTTTAACAAAATACCAGAAGGCATGCCTCAAGAGGATACATTCAAAATTGAAGAGACTGACACGCCTAAACTTGAGAGCGATGGCGTACTTGTACAAACGCTGTATATTTCAGTGGATCCATATATGAGAGGACGTATGACTAAGGCAGATTCGTATGTACAGCCTTTTGAAATTGGTAAACCGATTGTTAGCCATGTCGTTGCAAAAGTAATTGATTCGACACTCGCAGATTATAAAAAAGGAGATGTCGTTGTAGGTATGTTGCCTTGGCGAATCATTAATCATGTCCAAGCGGATCAAATTACTAAAGTTCCAACGACAGATGTACCACTTGATTTATATTTAAGTGTTTTAGGAATGCCAGGACAAACAGCATATCATGGTCTGCTTGATATTGGACAACCTAAAGCCGGTGATACTGTTGTGGTTTCAGCTGCATCTGGTGCTGTAGGTTCAGTTGTAGGTCAAATTGCTAAGATTAAAGGTTGCCGTGTAGTAGGTATTGCGGGTGGCGACAAAAAAGTAAATTATTTAACAGGGACACTGGGCTTTGACGCTGGTATTGATTATAAGAAAGAGGATTTTGCAGAAGCGTTAGCACAAGCAGTACCAGATGGTATTGATGTTTATTTTGAAAATGTTGGTGGAACAGTTGGCGATGAAGTATTTAAGCATTTAAATCGTTTTGCACGTGTACCAGTATGTGGCGCAATTTCGTCATATAATCATCCTGAAGCAGATATCGGACCACGTATTCAAGGTACGCTTATTAAGAAGCAAGTAATGATGAGAGGCTTCTTGGTAAGTGAATTCGCTAATGCTTTTAAAGAAGCTAGTGAACAGCTTGCAACATGGGTTCAAGAAGGTAAAATTCAGTCACAAGTAACCATTGAAGATGGTTTTGAAAATGCGCCACATGCATTTAAAAATTTATTTACTGGCGATAACTTTGGTAAACAAGTTATTAAAGTAACGGAATAATAAAGTATACGTTTTAACAAACTAACTTTGTTAATTGACTAAAATTTAATAATTTTTTATCTAAAGCAAATTTGTTCAGTAACATGGTAGAAATAAGTCTAAAATGTAATACGAAAGTCGTCTGTAATTATTTATATATTCAAATGAAAAAGGAGTCATGATGCTGCGATATAAGCACACATGGCTTCTATTTTGTATAATAAGAAATAAGTTCATAAATGAGGTGAAACGATATGAAAATGATAGGATTTGAAAAGCCCTTTAAATTGGAAGAAGGAAATTTATTTAAAGTATACGAACAAAGAAAGCCAACGCCAGAAAATGATGATATCTTAGTCAAAGTAAATAGCATTAGTGTAAATCCTGTAGATACAAAGCAACGACAAATGGAAGTCACTCAAGCACCTCGTGTACTTGGGTTTGATGCTATTGGTACTGTTGAAGCTATCGGACCAGACGTTACATTATTTAGTCCGGGTGACGTTGTATTTTATGCTGGATCGCCAAATAGACAAGGATCAAATGCGACATATCAATTGGTGTCAGAAGCTATAGTTGCAAAAGCACCACACAACATAAGTGCTAATGAAGCGGTTAGTCTACCGCTAACTGGTATTACGGCATATGAAACGTTTTTTGATACATTTAAAATTTCACATAATCCTGCTGAAAACGAAGGGAAGTCTGTCTTAATCATTAATGGTGCCGGTGGTGTAGGCAGTATAGCCACTCAAATTGCTAAACGGTATGGTTTAACTGTCATTACAACAGCATCACGACAAGAAACAACAGAGTGGTGTGAAAAGATGGGCGCAGATATCGTATTGAATCATAAAGAGGATTTAGTGCGTCAATTTAAAGAAAAAGAAATTCCATTAGTAGATTATATATTTTGCACCTATAATACAGACTTGTATTACAATACTATGATTGAACTGATAAAACCATTAGGGCATATTACAACTATCGTAGCTTTTAATGAAGATCAAGATTTAAATGCACTAAAATTAAAAAGTATAACATTTACACATGAATTTATGTTTGCGCGTCCAATTCATCGAACGCCTGATATGATTAAACAACATGAGTATTTAGAAGATATTACGAAAAATATAGAATCAGGGCATTACCAACCAACAACGACACAAGTTTTTGAAGGTTTATCACCTGAAAACTTATATCAAGCACATCAATTGTTGGAAAAACAATCAATGATTGGAAAATTAGTAATTAATATATAGTTTAGTAAGTAAAGTCGCCTTATGCAGAAAATACTGTATAGGGCGACTTATTTTTTGTGTCTAGCGACTATTGATTCTAAATGGAAATATGGCAACTTTGCAGGTATCAATTCAATAATGCATTAGAAAGGCATTACTTAAATACAATAAAATACTTTGTTGCTCAATGATAAATAATTTGAGTGTGTTTTATATATCATTTTTAAAAGATGAGGCATTATTAATTGTGTCTATATAAAATTATAAATGATTAAAATGTTGCAGTTATGGGTATGAACTTACCATTACACAGAAAGGGTTTGTATTTATGAAAAATAAATCAGTAAGTCTAGTGTTTTGGGTATCTTTAGTGATATGTACGATATTTGTTGCTTTTGGAGCAATATTTCCGAAACAGTTAGAAAAACTCACGCAAAACATTACTACATTTATTGCGCTACATTTTTCTTGGTATTATTTATTGCTCGTTTTAGTTATTTTATTTGTCTGTGTGTATATTTTATTTTCGAGATACGCAAACATTACATTAGGTGAAGAAGGCGAAGATCCTGAATTCTCATTGCCGTCTTGGTTTGCTATGTTATTTAGTGCTGGTATGGGAATAGGACTTGTGTTCTGGACAACGGCAGAACCAATCAGTCATGCCTTCAAATTAACGCCTATTCATAAAGCTGGCACGCAATCTGCAATTAATGATGCAATGCAGTTTTCATTTTTCCATTGGGGGATTCATGCATGGGCAGTCTATGGTATTGTCGCGCTTGTGTTTGCATATTTTAGCTTTCATAAAGGATATCCTGGCTTAGTCAGCGCTACATTGACGCCTTTATTAGGTGAAAAGGCAATGCGTGGACCTTTAGGTGGTGCCATTGATGTATTGGCAGTCATAGCTACAGTAACAGGCGTTGCTGCAACATTAGGTTTCGGTGCATTGCAAATAAACGAAGGTTTACATTTTTTATTTAATGTACCGAGTAATTTCACGATGCAAGTAATCTTGATTGTCATTGCAACCATATTATTTACTTGGTCAGCATGGTCAGGTATAGATAAAGGTATCAAAACGTTGAGTAATATCAACATGTTACTTGCTTTTGTAGTACTTATTGGTCTTTTTATTGTTGGGCCAACGCTATACATTTTAAATACATTTACGAATGGTCTAGGTAATTATATTGCAAATTTCTTTAGTATGAGTTTACGCATTCCGTCAGGCGGTCAAAAATTCCAATGGTTACAAAATTGGACAATCTTTTACTGGGCATGGTGGATATCTTGGGCACCATTTGTAGGTATATTTATTGCACGTGTGTCAAAAGGACGTACGATTAAAGAATTTATTCTAGGTGTACTTTTTGTCCCGGCATTAGTTTGCTTTATATTCTTTGCGGTATTCGGCGCGTCAGCAATTTACTTACAAGATAATCATATTGCCGATATTGCTAAAGCAGCGACAGAAACAGCAACTTTTGCAACGCTACAACATTACCCACTAGGTTTTGTATTAAGCTTAATTACTTTACTTGTTATTATGATTTTCTTTGTTACATCAGCGGATTCGGCAACTTATGTTTTAGGTATGTTGAGTTCAAGAGGTGATATTAATCCGAAGTCATTTGTCAAAGTGAGTTGGGGTATCATTATGGCATTATTTGCAATTATTATGATTTACACAGGTGGTACGCAAGCGATACAAAATTTATTAATCATTGCTGCGTTACCATTTTCCGTGGTCATTATAGCGATGATATGGTCGCTTTTAAAATCTTTGAGTGAGGAGAAACCGAGAAATAGTAATAAGGTTTTAATTAAACATCGTGACCCAGATATTTTAGAATACCGTTCTTCAAAACATATTGATGAAAATTAATTAATAATGAGGTTTTATTTACAAAAACTAGGGAATATATTACTAAATGGTACTTCATCTTATATATTAAAAATAAATTTAAAGTTATTAATTTATTATGTTTAAGAAAAAAACTGATGGGTACATATTTAATATGTTTTTAAATTAACTTTAACTAAGGAGGTGTCGTTAGGGGTGAAACGACTTAAAAACTTTATCCTTGGCTTATTAATAGTAGTAATCGTGGGGTTCCTGTTATTCATGTATATCCAAGATGGACGTATAACTGAATATCAAGACTACTTCCTTCAATTTGAATGGTTCCAACCATTACTTATTTCACTTGCTGCACTATTGATATTAATAGGTCTTATATTAGTATTTAGTATCTTCAAACCTACGCATCGAAAACCTGGATTATACAAAGACTTCGATGATGGTCATGTTTACGTATCTCGTAAAGCTGTTGAAAAGACGGCATTCGATACGGTTGCAAAATATGATCAAGTAAGACAACCAAATGTAGTTGCGAAACTATATAACAAAAAAAATAAATCTTATATCGACATTAAAACTGACTTTTTCGTACCAAATAATGTTCAAGTTCAATCTTTAACTGAAGCAATTCGTTCGGATATTAAAAAGAATGTAGAATATTTCACAGAAATGCCAGTACGTAAGTTAGAAGTTAATGTGAGAGATCAGAAAACTTCTGGTCCACGAGTGTTGTAAGGGAGGTATATCATGGCTAACAATCATAACCAAAACGGACAAGACTCTACACAACAAGTGATTAATTTTTTAAAAGTATTTAAATGGAGAATCGTTGGTTTCCTAGCGTTTCTATTAATCGCGATATTATTCTTAACGTTAGGTTTTTGGAAAACAGTACTTATCATCGTTTTATGTTTAATTGGTGTAGGTATTGGGTATATGAAAGACCGTAAGCAAGATTTTATGAATTTTTTAAATCGATGGAGTTAATTCATCAATTTAGAATTTAATTAAAAAAATATAAAAATTAACAAGCAAAAGGAGAATCTATTATGACTGTAGATAACAATAAAGCAAAACAAGCATACGACAATCAAACTGGTGTTAACGAAAAAGAAAGAGAAGAGCGTCAAAAACAACAAGAACAAAATCAAGAGCCTCAATTCAAAAATAAATTAACATTCTCTGATGAAGTTGTTGAAAAAATTGCTGGTATCGCTGCACGTGAAGTTAAAGGTATCTTAGACATGAAAGGTGGCTTAACTGATACATTCACTAATGCATTCTCAAGTGGAAATAACGTTACTCAAGGTGTATCTGTTGAAGTTGGTGAAAAACAAGCTGCTGTAGACTTAAAAGTAATTTTAGAATATGGTGAATCAGCACCTAAAATCTTCCGTAAAGTAACTGAATTAGTAAAAGAACAAGTTAAATATATTACTGGTTTAGATGTTGTTGAAGTTAACATGCAAGTTGACGATGTAATGACTCAAAAAGAATGGAAACAAAAACACGAAAAAAATAATGAAAACAATAACCAAGAAAGACAAGGTTTACAATAAGTTATTCGATAAAAAGCTCGGCACTCAATTTAAGTGCCGAGCTTTTTTGTGATTTTTAATAATTTGAATATGGAAAATGTATTATTCTCTCATTTGTATAGATTGTATTTAATAAGTTAATGTAATCCTTGAGCTCACGATTAATAAAATTCTATAACCTTAATTATTTTCTCGATACAAAGGGTTATTAACTTTAATATAAGTATAATGATGTGCCTCATCTTCAAGACGCATTGTTGTAACACACTTATAATCTATAAATGGCGCGAACATGGTATCTTTAATTTCATTTATGCGATTCTCATTTACTTGATTAGATTTGTGTGTCGAAAGTACAAGTTGATCAAAAATGTTATCTAGTACATCACGAACGATATACCACATATGTCTTTCTAAGTTTGAATCATTTGATGCTTTAGAGATTGTAAGAATTAATTCGCCTAAATGGTTTTGAACGGTAGAATAAAAGGCTTTGTTAAACACAGACGTTTTTGAATCAGTAAGAATTCTTGATTTTTCATGGAAATGAGATGTACTGTATCCCATTTCATTTAGTTGTACTTTATCAATTCTTAAACCTTCAAAGTCTCTAATATACATCGTGTCCAATAGACCATCTTTCCGAAATGTTGCAATAGCATTTTGCAAGTGAGCCTCTAATGCAATGCCATATTTAGTAACTAGTGGGATTACGAGACCAAGCAATGCTTTACTATAAGTTTCAATCCACGATTTCGCCGATGATTCAAAATTAGACAATGATGCAGCTGATTGATAACGTTTAATCAATGTCACGATAGGTGATTCATTGTTAAATGGGTAGGTTGCAACTAAGCTTGAAGGAATCATTGGTGTGACTTCTTGTGGAATCATTTGGTATATGTTTTTTCTAAATAATGTACCTAATTGTTCACTTCGTTCAGTTTGATAGTCTACTTCGTCTTGCTCATTATAAAAATGAATACCAGTAACTTCATCAATAATTGTTGATGCATAGGACTTAAATATGACATCTTTCTCCAAAATATCATTTAAAATACGTGTCATTAGTGGACCATTGTGCGTCGTTTGTTCTGATAATGTACGAATTTCACCTGTAATATGAACGTTTGTCGACAATTTGATGTGTGGCGACATAGCTGGGTATTTAGGAACTAATGTTCTGAAAGATAAACCGGCATAATAATCCAACGTATGTTTTGCTTCAATGATTAATTCTTTATCTACTTCTGCTTGATAATCAGAATGTAATACGTCATCTAATTGCCATGGATGAACAATCATAATGTGATAATCATTAAAGTTAAACTTTGGCGTAAATTCATTTTCTAATTGTTTAATTAATTCCGGAAATAGTTGATGAACAGTTGTATCATAATCTTTAGACAGTGACATAGTCCGGCCTAATTTACTGTGAATCAGTACTATTTTCAACTTAATAGGTTGATTGAATTCTGAAGAATATAGGAATGTTTGTAATGCATTTAAACCTTTACGTAATTTAGCCCCAGGATGTAGCGGATGACCTTCAATAACGGCTTGCTCTGAACGCAAGTAACTATCTTCGCTATTTTCGATAATATTAAATAAAGGTGCAGAATCATGTTGCATTGACAGTGCTTGATAGCTAATTGCAAATGTCATATTAGTTGCACTGTTTATTAAATCTTGCTGAAATTGATCACTAGCAGCATTTTTTAAATCTGGTGCTTCAATTAAAATACACTCAAGAATTTCATTTGGATGGTGTACTCGTGTAATCGTATTTGTAATGTCATCTTTAATGTAGAAAGGGCCTTCAACATCAATTCGATCAAAGGCGTGTTCTCCAGTGATAGGAGCATATAATGTTTGCTTAGCTTGTGGGAACTGGATTTCTAGTATATGAGTCGTTGAGATATCTAACATAATCAAATCACGACTCAATATTTTCTTACTTTGAGTGCGCGCTTTAACTAAGTTTTCGCGATGCATTGATGTGACTAATCTCTGAGTGACTTTATCTCTTCCTTGTAAAATCATCTCTTTAAAAATATTAGCCCAATCGCTATTATGTTGTTGTAAAAATAAATATGTTTCTTGTTCTTCTTTGTTAAATTTTAATGTCTGTTCTTTAAAAATTAAGTTCAAGTTCATAATTCACCTCTATGAAATATTTTACAAAAGCAAGATAGATTTGTATAATCCATATTAATGATAATGATTCTTATTATCAACAGAATGCGGGTGTAAGTTTTATGACAAAATATTTTTTTAGCAGTTCTTTTCTACTATTTCTAGGTAATTGGATTGGACAAATAGGGCTAAATTGGTTTGTACTTACCACTTATCATAACGCAGTTTATCTGGGGATTGTCAATTTTTGCAGACTTGTACCAATATTATTACTAAGTGTGTGGGCAGGGGCAATTGCCGATAAATATGATAAAGGGCGATTGCTGAGAATTACAATTTCATCATCATTTTTAGTAACTGCAATTTTATGTGTGCTCACGTATAGTTTCACTGCAATTCCAATTAGCGTCATTATTATATATGCGACATTAAGAGGAATTTTAAGTGCTGTTGAAACACCTTTAAGACAAGCAATCTTACCAGATTTATCAGATAAAATATCTACTACACAAGCTGTATCATTTCATTCATTCATCATTAATATTTGTCGTTCAATAGGGCCTGCCATTGCTGGTGTCATATTAGCAGTCTATCATGCGCCAACAACATTTCTTGCACAGGCAATTTGTTATTTTATCGCAGTTTTATTATGTTTACCATTACATTTTAAAGTAACTAAAATACCTGAAGATGCAACAAGATACATGCCGTTAAAAGTTATTATAGATTACTTCAAATTACATATGGAAGGTCGACAAATATTTATAACATCATTATTGATTATGGCGACAGGTTTTTCATATACGACACTTTTACCAGTTTTGACAAACAAAGTATTTCCGGGGAAATCTGAAATATTTGGTATCGCTATGACGATGTGTGCCATTGGTGGTATTATTGCAACGCTAGTTTTACCTAGAGTACTTAAATATATTGGTATGGTAAATATGTATTATTTAAGTTCACTTTTATTTGGCATTGCTTTGTTAGGTGTGGTATTTCACAATATTGTCATCATGTTCATTTGTATTACATTGATTGGGTTATTTAGTCAATGGGCACGTACGACAAATCGCGTTTATTTTCAAAATAATGTTAAAGATTATGAACGTGGTAAAGTACTGAGTATTATTATGATGGATAGAGGTATGATTCCATTGGGAAGTCTGTTAATGAGTATATGTGCAGATGTGTTTGGCATTGTTAGAACTTTTTCAATAATGGGAATAAGTACTATATGCATTACAATGGTATTCTATTTTATAAATAGAAAGTTGAAGTTAAAGTTGGAGGAAAGTAATCATGGTATATCTTGAATGGGCAAAGGCAGATAGAAATATTCAATATCGTGTAATTAACGCCATTATTAAAGAACGTATTTACCCCGAGCAAACATTTATTTCGCAAAAAGGATCTTTAATTGAAATTCAGTATCATATGCATGTGTTGACTATTGAAATTGTTAGAAAAAGTGCATTAGAACGCTACGAGTTTACAGGTGATATTACTTATTTAAATAAAGGTGAAACGTCATTAATTATAACTTTAGAAGGTTTATTAGATGTGTTGAATCATGACTTTGATATCCCTATTTCAGAGCGACTACGCGAAGAGTTAATACACAGTCGAGATAGTTTAGTTGAAACATATAAGCAAATGTCTCACAGACAAACGTTAATAAGTCAAAGTTTTAAATTTTCAAGATTACCACAAGATATTAACTTTTTTTCATGGTTACAACATGTAAAAGATAGTGATAAGACAGATGATTTAACTTATTCTGAGAGTTTGGTACCAGAGGGGCATCCAACACACCCTTTAACCAAAACGAAATTGCCCTTAACTATGGAAGAAGTACGAGCATATGCACCTGAGTTTGAAAAAGAAATCCCTTTGCAAATTATGATGATTGAAAAAGACCATGTTGTGTGCACAGCTATGGATGGTAATGATCAATTTATTATTGATGAAATAATTCCTGAATACTACAATCAGATTCGTGTGTTTTTGAAGAGTTTAGGTTTGAAAAGTGAAGACTATAGAGCGATTTTAGTACATCCTTGGCAATATGATCATACGATAGGGAAATATTTTGAAGCATGGATTGCTAAAAAAATATTAATTCCAACGCCGTTTACAATACTTTCAAAAGCAACTTTATCATTCAGGACGATGTCTTTAATTGATAAACCATATCATGTTAAGTTGCCCGTCGATGCACAAGCAACAAGTGCCGTTAGAACAGTCTCAACTGTGACTACTGTAGATGGACCAAAGTTAAGTTATGCTTTACAAAACATGTTGAATCAATATCCAGGATTTAAAGTTGCTATGGAACCGTTCGGTGAATATGCAAATGTTGATAAAGATAGGGCACGTCAGCTTGCTTGTATCATAAGACAAAAGCCTGAAATTGATGGAAAAGGTGCAACAGTAGTTAGTGCAAGTCTAGTTAATAAAAATCCAATAGATCAAAAAGTTATCGTGGATAGTTACTTAGAGTGGTTAAATCAAGGAATTACTAAAGAAAGTATTACGACATTTATTGAACGATACTCTCAAGCATTAATCCCGCCTTTAATTGCTTTTATTCAAAATTATGGAATTGCATTAGAAGCACACATGCAAAATACAGTAGTGAACTTGGGGCCACATTTTGACATTCAATTTTTAGTGAGAGATTTAGGTGGTTCTAGAATTGATTTAGAAACATTACAACATCGTGTATCAGATATTAAAATTACAAATGATAGTTTAATAGCTGATTCTATAGATGCAGTGATTGCAAAATTCCAACATGCTGTTATTCAAAATCAAATGGCAGAATTAATCCATCATTTTAATCAGTATGATTGTGTTGAAGAAGCCGAATTATTTAACATAGTACAGCAAGTAGTAGCGCATGCCATTAACCCAACACTACCACATGCAAATGAGTTAAAAGATATTTTGTTTGGACCAACAATTACTGTCAAAGCGTTGTTAAATATGAGAATGGAAAATAAAGTAAAGCAATATTTAAATATTGAGTTAGATAATCCGATAAAAAAAGAGGTGTAGTACTACATGGCACACGTTAACATAAATATATCGAAGATTAAATATAACGCCAAAGTACTTCAAACAGTTTTTCAAAGTAAAAATATGCAATTCACACCAGTAATTAAGTGCATAGCTGGTGACCGTACAATTGTAGAAAGCTTAAAAGCGTTAGGTATCAATCATGTTGCAGAATCCAGATTGGATAACATAATTAGTATTGCAGATCAGGATTTAACATATACGTTATTGCGTACGCCTGCCAAAAAAGAGATTTCAGATATGATAGAAAAAGTTGATATGAGTATCCAAACAGAATTATCTACCATACATCAAATAAATGAAGTAGCAGAAGTTTTAGGAAAAAAACATAAGATTTTATTAATGGTAGATTGGAAAGATGGCCGTGAAGGTGTTCTGACTTATGATGTTTTAGATTATATTAAAGAGATTATTCACTTGAAAAATATCCATTTTGTAGGTTTAGCATTCAATTTTATGTGTTTTAAATCTGATGCACCAAGTGATGATGATATCTTTATGATTAATCGATTCGTCTCAGCTGTTGAAAGAGAAATAGGATATCGATTGAAAATTATTTCAGGTGGTAATTCGAGCATGTTACCACAACTTTTATATAATGATTTGGGTAAAATAAATGAATTGCGAATAGGTGAAACGTTGTTTAGAGGTGTTGATACAACGACAAATCAAGCGATAGCTATGTTATATCAAGATGCGATTACATTGGAGGCTGAGATTTTAGAAATTAAACCTCGAGTTAATACACAAACGCATGAATCATTCTTACAAGCTATTGTAGATATTGGTTATTTAGATACAAAAGTCGATAATATTTCACCTATGGATCAGCATATCAATATTTTAGGCGCTTCGAGTGATCATTTAATGCTTGATTTAAATGGTCAAGGACACTATCAAGTTGGAGATCATATATCTTTTTCATTAAATTATGAAGCACTTTCTCATTCGATGTATATGAAAAATTTACATAAGGTATATATTGATGATTCAAAGATTGATACGCTACTTCAAAATTTTGATGTGAAATCTCCTGCTATGGTAAACCAATATTAATATATTTATCAATAAGTCTAAGTTGACAAGTTATACTACATATCGTTTGCACGGTTGTATCATAATTGTTCAACTTAGATTTTTTGTATTTGTTGATTTATCAAATTAAGTGCAACAGTTCGTCACATAAAATTGCAACAGATAATATCAGCTGAATTACAGGGATAACGGTCATACTAAATGGTGTCAATTGTATTAATGCAAAGATGATATAGCAATGATACATTATCAATATTTTTTCTAAGGAAATGTGCTAATTGTAGTCATAATTACTAGAGGAAATATATAGTCATACATTTTAGTAATATAAAAAAGATTGAACGCTACTTGACAATGATAATTGTTATCAATAAAATAATAAATGAAGTTATACATATTAAGGAGTGGAACGATGAGAGGTCTAAAAACTTTTAGTATATTGGGATTAATAGTTGCCTTACTTTTAGTTGCAGCTTGTGGTAATACGGATAATTCAAGTAAAAAAGAATCATCAACTAAAGATACTATTTCGGTAAAAGATGAAAATGGTACAGTAAAAGTACCTAAAGATGCAAAACGTATCGTTGTATTAGAGTACTCATTTGCAGATGCATTAGCAGCATTAGACGTTAATCCAGTTGGTATTGCTGATGATGGTAAGAAAAAACGTATCATTAAACCAGTTAGAGAAAAAATTGGGGATTATACTTCTGTAGGTACACGTAAACAGCCAAACTTAGAAGAAATTAGTAAATTAAAACCGGATTTAATTATCGCTGATAGCAGTAGACATAAAGGTATTAATAAAGAATTAAACAAAATTGCACCAACATTATCATTAAAGAGTTTTGATGGAGACTACAAACAAAACATTAATTCGTTCAAAACAATTGCTAAAGCTTTAAATAAAGAAAAAGAAGGCGAAAAACGTCTTGCTGAGCATGATAAATTAATCAATAAGTATAAAGATGAAATTAAATTTGATAGAAATCAAAAAGTGCTTCCAGCAGTAGTTGCTAAAGCTGGTTTATTAGCACATCCAAACTATTCATATGTTGGACAATTTTTAAACGAACTAGGATTTAAAAATGCATTAAGTGACGATGTAACAAAAGGTTTAAGTAAATATTTGAAAGGACCTTACTTACAATTAGACACTGAACATTTAGCTGATTTAAATCCAGAGCGTATGATCATTATGACTGATCACGCTAAAAAAGATTCTGCTGAATTCAAGAAATTACAAGAAGATGCAACATGGAAAAAATTGAATGCAGTTAAAAATAATCGCGTGGATATTGTTGACCGTGATGTTTGGGCAAGATCTCGTGGCTTAATTTCTTCTGAAGAAATGGCTAAAGAACTTGTTGAATTATCAAAAAAAGAACAAAAGTAAGGTGGAAGTAAATGGCTATAAAAGAAATAAGTAGCCAATCTGCCATAGATCATAAAAGAAAAAGACGCACAACACTCACGTATATAGTGAGTTTGTGCTTTCTTTTTATTTGTATATATTTAAATATGGCGATTGGTTCTTCGAAAATTAATTTTAGCGATATCGTTCACTATGTTACTGGTCATACAGATACGAAAGCAACGTTTTTATTGCATAATGTACGTATGCCAAGGATGATTGCAGGGTTATTTATTGGCGGTGCATTAGCGGTATCTGGTTTGTTAATGCAAGCAATGACACGCAATCCGCTAGCATCACCTAAAATTTTTGGTGTCAGTTCTGGTGCATCTTTTTTCATTGTATTTGTGACGATTATCATTCCATCATTAGAATATTATGCATTATATTTAGGTGTGATAGGTGCATTTATAGGTGGTTTAACTGTTTATACACTTTCAGGTGCTACGAAAGGTATGACACCCATTAAATTAGCATTGGCTGGTATGGCCATCCATTTGTTTTTTAGTAGTATGACCGAAGGTATTATTATTTTGAATGAGAATTCAAACGAACAAGTGATGTTTTGGCTTGTCGGTTCATTATCCAGTATGAAGTGGGATGAAATTTTAACCATTCTACCATGGCTTATTGGTGCTTTAATTGTAACGATTTTTATTGGACGTCAACTAACGATAATGGAACTAGGCGATGACATTGCTAAGGGATTAGGTCAAAATATAAATAAAGTTAGAATTATCATTGGACTATTAGTCATTATTCTTACAGGTATGTCGGTATCAGTGGCAGGACCAATTGGCTTTGTTGGCTTAATCGTACCGCATATAGTCAAACGCTATGTGAGTAAGAATTATTTAGTCATGATTCCATTAACATTTATTATAGGTGCAGATTTGTTACTACTATCAGATGTATTAAGTCGTTTAATTACATATCCTTATGAATCACCAGTAGGGATTGTTACATCATTCGTAGGTGCACTTTACTTCTTATTTATAACGATTAAAGGGGTGAAAAGAATATGATGACAACGAAAATTATACGTCGTTATAGTTTAATCACAATCCTTTTAATTGTGAGTATATTCATAAGTTTATGTGTAGGGTCTGTCATGATTCATCCGATTGATGCTATTAAGGGAATCTTTACACAAGATGATTTTATTTTAAATGAGTATCGTATACCTAGAACATTACTTGGTATTATTATCGGCAGTAGCTTGGCTATTTCAGGTGCAATTATACAAGCTGTAATAAGAAACCCGTTAGCCTCACCTGATGTTATAGGTATTTCTAAAGGTGCCAGTTTAGCTGCTGTGATTATTATTATGACCTTTCCAACAGCACCATTGTTTGTATTACCTATAGGTTCATTCTTAGGTGCCTTTGCAGTAAGTTTATTTTTATCATTTTTAATTTCAAAATATGATGTTAAAGGTTCAAAGCTTGCCTTAATTGGTTTAGCAATAGGCGCAATATGTACGGCGATTGTGCAGTTCTTATTAATCAGAAATCCACTGGAAGCAAACAAAGCGCTTGTTTGGTTGACAGGTAGTCTATATGGACATGATATGTCGAATATTTATACTATATTACCTTGGTTTTTAATAACGATACCAATCATCATTTTATTGAGTTATCAATTAGATGTATTGAATCTAGGTGATGCTGTTGCAACCGCACTCGGTTTAAAAGTTAAAACTATTAAAATGCTATTGTTAATTTTAGCAGTAATATTAGCAGGATCCGCAATTTCAGTTGTCGGTGGTATTAGCTTTTTAGGATTAATTGCACCTCATATTGCGAGACAATTAATAGGAAATAAAACATTACACGTTATTATCATGTCGGGGTTAATTGGTGCTATATTGTTAACATTTGGAGATGGTTTAGCCCGTGGCATTCATCCGCCACTGGATATTCCTGTTGGGGTTATCATTGCAATTATCGGTGCACCATACTTCTTAATATTATTACGAAGAATGAAATAACTAACATATGATTAGAGTTTAAAAAAGGTTAAGTACGAAATCAGTAATTGTACTTAACCTTTTTTGAATTCATCTTGAAAAATTACAAGAAATAGCGTATATTTAATAACTGTAATTATTCATTATTTTGCATACATAAACATTTTGAAAGATAGAATGATAAGGAATATGTTTGTTAACTGAATAGAATTCTGTATATACTTAAAACGAATACATAGAGAAATGGATTGATTTTATGGATAGCTTTTCAAGGAAAGAGATAGTTATTGGGAGACTTAAGTTTATTACGATGTCTTTAATTGGTATCTTATTATTTTTAGTGCCAATTCCAGTCGAACAAGATGGACAGAAGCAAACAACGTTGCCCGTGGCATTTTTAGCAGGCGTGCTTAAAGATGTATTAGGTGGCGTAATGCCATTTTTAATTGTGACGATAATTACTTTATCGGGTATCATAACTCTGATTTGTTCAACTATTTTAAAAGATAAATTGAAACCTGACGGGCTAATGAACAATGCTTTTAACGTTAGAATTGGTTGGTTAATTTTACGAATATTAGCAGTTGTTTTTGCATGGATGACATTTTTACGAATTGGTTCAAAGGTTATTTACTCAGATGAAACGGGTGGATTATTGTTCTCAAGTTTATTGCCAACATTAGTGGCAGTATTCTTATTTGCAGCTCTATTTTTACCGCTATTAATGGAATACGGTTTGTTAGAGATGTTGGGTCCTATTTTTAGACCGGTTATGAGACCTTTATTTACATTGCCAGGACGTTCGACGGTAGATAATTTAGCATCATTTATTGGAGACGGAACTGTTGGGGTCTTAATTACAAGTAGACAATATGGTGAAGGATATTATTCTCGTCGTGAGGCAACAGTTATTTCAACGACATTTAGTGTAGTTTCTATCACCTTTGCAATTGTAGTTGCTGAAACAGTGCACATGCAAAATCAATTTTTTGCTTTCTATTTATCAGTGATAGTATCCTGCCTCGTTGCAGCAGTCATTATGCCAAGAATTTGGCCTTTAAATAAAATTCCTGATGAGTATGCTAAGGAGGTACCTGAAAGTGCGCGTACTGAGGCATTGCCAGAAGGAAAGACGGCATTGAGACATGGCTTTGATACTGCAACAGAAGTTGGTATTAAAGCACCGGGCGTTATTGACTTTTTTAAGTCAGGATTAAAAACAGTCATTGATATGTGGTTTGTTATTTTGCCTGTAGTGATGAGTATTGGTACTATTGCTACCATTATTGCGAACTACACGCCCTTTTTTGTCATATTGGGTAAACCTTTTGTTCCATTTTTAGAGTTAATGCAAATACCTGAAGCGGCACAGGCTTCTCAAACGATTATTATCGGTTTTGCCGATATGTTTTTACCTTCTATATTAATTGAAGGTGTACAAAATGATATAACTCGTTTTGTTATTGGGGCACTTAGTATATCGCAGTTAATATACTTGTCTGAAGTAGGTGGCGTCATACTTGGTTCGAAGATTCCTGTAAGTATCGGCAAATTGTTTATGATTTTCTTGATTAGAACAATCATTACACTACCAATTATTTCTTTGATGGCACATCTTTTGTTATAAATATATGTGAAAAAGGACAACTGTTAAAATTATGAGAACAGTTGTCCTTTTGTATTTGTTTTTGCTGGGTGTTGAATCAATTAAAAAAATCATTCATGAAGCCCTCACCATGAATGATTTTTTTATACAATTTATTTAGTTAATTCATTGTAAACTTTTTGATCATTTTGAGTATAAATAATGTATTCGTGGTCTTCAGTATCGATAATAACGCGATTCGTTTTACCAAACGTTGAGCCGATTCTAGATACATCTTTGCTGTCTAATTTAGGAACTGCATGAATATCTTGGTCTTGTGTAATATTTTTAATTTCACTTGTAGGAATTTTGATATCAGCAACTCTCCATTGAATACGCACTTCATTATTATCTTTCTTTACTGTCATTGCCATTATTCAAACACATCCTTTAAATATTTTGTAAATACATCATAAACGATTTTGTAATCGTTTTCAAGAGTTATGTGATACTTTTTTAAATTGTGTCATACTAATGAATTTTAACCCGAAAATATGTTCGTGTTTTTGTTAGGGATGTGGTAAAATGTGAGTATTAAAGGAGAACAAATATGACAGGTAAAACACATGCTTCATGCGGCATGCTCGTTGGAGCGCTAACAACACAATATTTTCAAACGGATATTTTTTCGTCGGTTACGGTTATCATTCTAGCAACTCTAGCTAGCTTATTACCCGATATATGTCACACTCAAAGTAAGATTGGCAGAAGGTTTAAGGTAATTAGTTTTTTTGTGAGATTGATCTTTGGACATCGAACCTTTACGCATTCAATATTATTTATCGCAATCATAGCATTTTTATTGCAAATTATTCAGACGCCTAATTATTATATGGCAGCAATTATAATTGGGTTAGTGTCACATGTTATACTAGATATGATAACACCAAGAGGCGTGAAATTATTTTATCCGTTACCGTTTAATGTGAAGACACCGATTCAATTTAAAACAGGTGGACTTGTAGACTTATCTTTAGCTACAGCGTTAATGGTCGGAACAGTTTATGTTTTATTTCAGCCTTTCATCAATGATATAATAAGCAACTGGAATACTAAGTTTTTATAGAAAATAAATTATTAAAGGTTACAAACTCAGCAGGAGGCATAAAATGCTAGATAAAAATCAATTAGCTAAATATAAACAAGATCATTTGTGTGAATATGAAAAAATAATGAGTAACAATGAAAAAGAAGCACTTGAAGAGAAGGTAGCGTCATTAGATTTAGATTTTATTGCCAAATTATATAACGATTTATACATCAATAAGAAAACAATAGATGATGTATCTGCAGTTTCTGAAGTGAAATATGATATTAAATCACAAATGAGTGATGATGAGATTAAGCGTTTAGAGGAACAAGGACTTCAAGCTATTAAAGAAGGACAATTTGCAGTACTTTTGATGGCAGGTGGTCAAGGAACAAGACTTGGTTACAAGGGCCCTAAAGGTTCGTTTGAAATTGAAGGTGTAAGTTTATTTGAACTTCAAGCTAACCAATTAAAAACATTGAATCATCAATCTGGACATACGATTCAATGGTATATTATGACAAGTGATATCAATCATGAAGAAACTTTAGCTTATTTCGAAGCACATAGTTATTTTGGATATGATCAAGAAGCAATCCATTTCTTTAAACAAGATAATATTGTGGCGCTTAGTGAAGAAGGGAAGTTAATTTTAAATCAACAGGGTCGTATTATGGAAACGCCGAATGGTAATGGTGGCGTGTTTAAATCTTTAGACAAGGCAGGATACTTAGAAGAAATGTCTAATAATGGCGTTAAGTATATTTTCTTGAATAATATCGACAATGTTTTAGTAAAAGTGTTGGATCCACTATTTGCAGGATTTACGGTAGAACATGATTACGATATTACTTCTAAAACGATTCAACCAAAACCAGGAGAAAGTGTTGGACGTTTAGTTAATGTCGATTGTAAAGATACAGTACTGGAGTATTCAGAATTAGATCCAGAAGTTGCAAATCAATTTAACAATGCTAATATCGGTATTCATGCATTTAAACTTGGTTTTATTTTAAACGCTGTAAATCGTGAGTTACCTTATCATTTAGCTATTAAGAATTTGAAACAATTAGATGAGAACTTTGGGGTTATTGAACAACCAACTTTAAAATTCGAATTGTTCTATTTTGACATATTTACTTATGGAACTAGTTTTGTCACGTTACAAGTTCCTAGAGAAGAAGAATTTTCACCTCTTAAAAATAAAGAAGGTAAAGATAGTGTTGCAACTGCAACAGAAGATTTACGTAGAATGGGTTTAATTTAATGATAGGCGGTGACTATGATGTCCAAATCAACTAAAAAAAGTAATGACACAATCGTAGAAACATTTAAGGATATCATCCCTTTATCATTTGGAGAAGAAATTGGTAATGCGGCATCTCATGGTGTTGCAGCTTTGTTAACATTATTAGTGTTACCCTATGCGGCTGTGCACAGTTATATTGCACATGGTACGCTTGCGTCTGTGAGTATGTCTATTTATGTTATTTCTATCTTTATGATGTTTATTTCATCTACTATTTATCATTCTATGCAAAATGAAACACCTCATAAATATATTTTAAGGATTATCGACCACAGTATGATTTACGTAGCAATTTCTGGTACATATACGCCTATTTTGTTAACAGTTGTAGGTGGTTGGATAGGTTGGACAGTATTTATTTTATTATGGGGAACAACACTTTGGGGTATTTTATATAAATCCATAGCTGTCAAAGTTAACCAAAAGTTAAGCTTAATTGTCTATTTAGTGATGGGCTGGGTAGGTATTATCTTGTTACCAATTATTTTTATTCGCACATCATGGATATTCATATTATTCATTTTCTTAGGTGGTGTGTCTTATACAATTGGTGCATGGTTTTATGCACAAAAGAATAGACCATATTTTCATATGATTTGGCATATTTTTATTGTAATAGCATCACTATTGCATTTAATTGCAATCTTATATTTTATGTAGTCGTTTAGAAAAGCTGGGGGAAACTCCGCTTTTTTTATTACATAAATCATTCTAATAGGGGATTGTATTGTAATAGAATTATCGTTAAGATTTGAAAGTCAAAAGTGTTTATACATATGAAAACCAATTATTTGTAAATAAAATCTTATAAATAAATATATAGAAGGAGGTATTTCATGCGATTAAAGTCAATCATAACTGTTATAGCTTTAATATTAATTATGTTTATGTCAGCGATTGAATCATCTATTATTTCGCTTGCATTACCTACAATTAAACAAGATTTAAATGCAGGAAATTTAATTTCATTAATTTTCACAGCGTATTTTATCGCATTAGTAATTGCCAATCCTATAGTGGGCGAATTACTTTCGAGATTTAAAATTATTTATGTGGCAATTGCAGGATTACTTTTATTTAGTATAGGTAGTTTTATGTGTGGTTTAAGTACTAATTTTACTATGCTAATTATATCACGCGTGATACAAGGTTTTGGATCAGGTGTATTGATGTCATTATCGCAAATTGTTCCAAAGTTAGCATTTGAAATTCCGTTACGATATAAAATTATGGGCATAGTTGGCAGTGTTTGGGGTATTTCGAGTATCATTGGGCCACTTCTAGGTGGTGGTATATTAGAATTTGCAACATGGCATTGGTTATTCTACATAAATATACCGATTGCGATCATTGCCATTATATTAGTTATATGGACATTTCATTTTCCAGAGGAAGAAACAGTTGCTAAATCAAAATTTGATACTAAAGGGCTCACGCTATTTTATGTATTTATTGGATTGATTATGTTTGCTTTATTAAACCAACAGCTGTTACTTTTAAATTTCTTGAGTTTTATCTTAGCTATCGTTGTGGCAATGTGTTTATTTAAAGTAGAAAAACATGTTTCTTCACCATTTTTACCTGTGGTTGAATTTAATCGTTCGATTACTTTAGTTTTTATAACTGACCTTCTAACAGCTATTTGTTTAATGGGATTCAATTTATATATTCCAGTCTACCTTCAAGAACAACTAGGATTATCTCCATTGCAAAGTGGATTGGTTATTTTTCCTTTATCTTTAGCTTGGATTACATTGAATTTTAATTTACATCGAATTGAAGCAAAACTATCAAGGAAAGTTATTTACTTACTATCATTTACATTGCTACTAGTAAGTAGTATTATCATTTCATTTGGTATTAAATTGCCGGTACTTATAGCATTTGTGTTGATTTTGGCAGGATTAAGTTTTGGATATATTTATACGAAAGATAGTGTAATTGTCCAAGAGGAAACTAGCCCATTACAAATGAAGAAAATGATGTCATTTTATGGATTAACTAAAAATCTTGGGGCATCAATAGGTTCAACAATAATGGGATATCTTTATGCGATACAATCAGGAATCTTTGGTCCAAACTTACATAATGTGTTAAGTGCTGTTGCTGTAATTAGCATTGGGCTTATTGTTTTATGGGTCGTATTTTTTAAAGAACAGTCATCTCAATCAAAAGAATAGAATTATGATTAAAATTGATGTAGTGTAATTAAAGTAAGAAATAATAAATTTCCTAGATACTAGATAAATCGTTCAATATTTTATTAATAAGGAGGCCAATGATTGTGAATTATCTTAAACATAAGTTTTATAACTTGTTAACTACAATGGTTGTTCTCTTTATTTTTGTACTTTCTGGTGCGATTTTTTTAACATTTCTAGGGTTTGGTTTATATGGATTAAGTAGAATACTTATTTATTTTAGGTTGGGTGACTTTACATATAATAGAAGTATGTACGATAACCTATTATATTATGGCAGTTATATAATCTTTGGGTACTTCATCATATTTGCAGTCGAGCATTTAATGGATTATTTTAGAAAAATGTTGCCTGAAAATGCATATTTTAGAGGCGCGACTTTTCATTTGATTTCTTACACAGTTGCAACAACGTTATTTTATTTTATTATTCATCTGAACTATGTGTATATCAATATCGATTTTTGGGTCATCATGGTTATTATAGGGTTCTTATATGTTTGTAAGCTTCAATTTTACCCTGAAAGTAAAAATTTAAATAATAGAAAATAGATATCTGAAGTTGAGGGCACATATGTGTTCCAACTTCTTTTTGTTCAATAGAAGAATCGATAATAGTGAGTCTTAGTGCTCAATTTGTGGTAAATAAGTTAAATAACCATTGTATGAGTCTGAGAAATAAAATAAATTATTAGGCCCTACAATGTTATATTGTTAGTTTTTTAAGTACACATTAGCTGTGCCTAATGTGTAAGAACCAATAATGATTTATTATGTAGTGCTTCTTTATCATTTGAGTACTACTCCCATTATGTTAATGGCTATATGTATTAAAGGGACAAGTGTATATCTGTTTTAAAAAGGAGGAATTATGATGGCTAAAGTTGAATTAACAACCCGGAGACGAAACTTCATAGTTGCTGTTATGTTGATTAGTGCGTTTGTAGCTATTTTAAATCAAACATTATTAAATACAGCGTTACCTAGTATAATGAGAGAATTAAATATTAATGAAAGTACATCGCAATGGCTAGTTACTGGGTTTATGCTTGTTAATGGCGTCATGATACCTTTGACGGCATATCTAATGGATAGAATTAAAACTAGACCTTTATACTTAGCGGCGATGGGGACATTTTTATTAGGTTCTATTGTTGCAGCCTTAGCTCCGAATTTTGGAGTTTTAATGTTAGCACGTGTAATTCAAGCGATGGGTGCAGGCGTACTTATGCCCTTAATGCAATTTACGTTATTTACATTGTTCAGTAAAGAACATCGAGGTTTTGCAATGGGACTAGCAGGTTTAGTAATTCAATTTGCACCAGCAATAGGCCCTACAGTTACAGGATTAATTATTGATCAAGCGAGTTGGCGAGTACCATTTATTATAATTGTAGGAATTGCTTTAGTTGCCTTTGTTTTCGGCTTAGTTTCAATCTCAAGTTACAATGAAGTGAAATATACGAAATTAGATAAGCGCTCAGTAATGTATTCAACTATTGGATTCGGGTTAATGCTATACGCATTTAGTAGTGCAGGAGATTTAGGATTTACAAGTCCAATAGTAATAGGTGCGTTGATAATAAGTATGGTTATTATCTATTTATTTATACGTAGACAATTTAATATTACTAATGCACTTTTAAATTTAAGGGTTTTTAAAAATAGAACATTTGCATTATGTACGATTAGTTCAATGATTATAATGATGTCAATGGTTGGACCTGCGCTGCTTATACCGCTATATGTTCAAAACAGTTTATCTTTATCTGCCTTGTTATCAGGACTTGTTATCATGCCTGGTGCAATAATAAATGGTATTATGTCAGTTTTTACAGGTAAATTTTATGATAAGTATGGTCCTAGACCATTGATTTATACTGGTTTTACAATTTTAACAATTACTACAATTATGTTGTGTTTCTTGCATACAGACACATCTTATACGTATTTAATAGTCGTATATGCAATTAGAATGTTTTCAGTTTCTTTACTCATGATGCCGATAAATACTACAGGAATTAATTCTTTGAGAAATGAAGAAATCTCACATGGCACGGCTATTATGAACTTTGGTCGTGTAATGGCTGGTTCACTAGGCACAGCTTTAATGGTTACATTAATGAGTTTTGGTGCAAAAATATTTTTATCTACATCGCCATCGCATTTAACTGCAACTGAAATTAAACAGCAATCCATTGCTATAGGGGTGGATATCTCATTTGCTTTTGTAGCTGTGCTTGTTATGGCAGCTTATGTGATAGCACTTTTTATAAGAGAACCTAAAGAAATAGAAAGTAATAGAAGGAAATTTTAAAATAATTATAGTAGTTGGTCTATTTAAAATAATAGGCTAACTGCTTTTTTTATTTAATAAAAAGTTTTATACTTTTAGTGATAGACTAAGCAAAAATTGTTATTTGCTATGATGTAGATGTCTTAAAATGATTAAGGGGGATTTGCTTTGTTAACGGTAGATCAAGTGAAAGAATTGGTAGGAGAAATTAAAGATCCTATTATAGATGTGCCTTTAAAAGAAACAGAAGGTATTGTTGAAGTTTCTATTAAGGAAGAAAAAGAACATGTGAGTGTTAAATTAGCAATGGCACAATTAGGTGGTGCACCGCAATTAGATTTACAGATGGCTGTTGTTAATGCATTAAAAGAAAACGGTGCGAAAACGGTCGGTATACGATTTGAAACATTGCCGGAAGAAAAAGTAAATCAATTTAAACCAAAAGAAGAAAATAAACCTAAAACGATAGAAGGCCTATTATCTCAAAATAATCCAGTCGAATTTATTGCAATAGCCTCCGGTAAAGGTGGTGTCGGTAAATCTACTGTTGCAGTAAATTTAGCCGTTGCCTTAGCTCGTGAAGGGAAAAAAGTCGGATTAGTAGATGCCGATATATATGGATTTAGTGTACCAGATATGATGGGTATTGATGAAAAGCCTGGAATTAAAGGGAAGGAAGTAATTCCAGTTGAACGTCATGGCGTTAAAGTTATATCAATGGCCTTTTTTGTGGAAGAAAATGCGCCAGTTATATGGAGAGGGCCAATGTTAGGTAAAATGTTGACGAATTTCTTTACAGAAGTTAAATGGGGAGACATTGAATATTTAATACTCGATCTTCCACCTGGAACAGGAGATGTAGCTTTAGATGTTCATACGATGTTACCTTCAAGTAAGGAAATTATTGTAACGACACCTCATCCTACAGCAGCATTTGTTGCAGCTCGCGCAGGTGCGATGGCAAAACATACGGATCATTCTATTCTTGGCGTAATTGAAAACATGAGTTATTTTGAAAGTAAAGAGACGGGTAATAAAGAATATGTCTTTGGCAAAGGTGGCGGTACTAAGTTAGCTGATGAACTTAATACTCAATTACTTGGGGAATTACCTTTAGAGCAACCATCTTGGAATCCAAAAGATTTTGCACCGTCAATATATCAATCAGATGATCGTCTAGGTAAAATTTATAGCTCGATTGCACAAAAAGTTATAGCTGCTACAAATAAATAGGTATAATATATGCTAAACGTACAAAATTACTTTTATTTTGTACGTTTTTATGTTGATTTGTTTTGGAATGCTGGTAAAATAAGTTCTTGTGTTAAGCAATAAACGCGTTGAAAAAGAAGCGGGTTGTGAACACAAAAAGTTTTAAAAAAGTTATTGACTTTAAATTCCAAAGTTGATAATATGATAAAGTCGTCAAAAACGACGCAGTTGTTTTTAAAGAAGAATTTCAAAAGTGTAAAACTTACCATTGAAATAACTATAAAAACAATATAGAATAAATAAAGTAATCGTTCAAAAAGTTATTGACTTCAAGAAATAAATGAAGTAGAATAAAAGAGATTGAACATTAATGAACATTGAAAACTGAATGACAATATGTCAACGTTAATTCCAAAAAACGTAACTATAAGTTACAAACATTATTTAGTATTTATGAGCTAATCAAACATCATAATTTTTATGGAGAGTTTGATCC
>NZ_JACYVY010000018.1:0-36958 GCF_017151825.1 Staphylococcus sp. EG-SA-18 | reverse complement strand
AGTATTTCTTATGCATGAGTTTTACTCATGTATTCCTATTTTTAAGTACACATTAGCTGTGGCTAATGTGTAAGAACCACTACATAATAAATCATTAGTGGCTCTTTATCATTTCTGTCCCACTCCCCTGAGAAGTTTAAAATTTTATATGTTGGCTTGTTATGTTAAGGGAATTAACATGGTTGTCTTGTTTATATTATGTGATTCAAACATTACTAGTCTTGTAAATCTAATTCGTAAAATGCTAAATCTAACCATTGATTGAATTTAAAACCTACATTGGTCAGTGTGCCGGCATGCTTAAAAGCAAACTTTTGATGCAACTGAATACTCGCTTTGTTGGAAGCATCAATGCCTGCAACTAGCGCACGATAACCTTTAGCTTTTGCTTCAACAATTAAATGGTGTAGTAATTGACTAGCAATACCTTTTCCTCTAGCTGAAGCATCGACATAAATAGAATGTTCGATTGTATATAGGTATGCTGGCCAAGGTCTAAACGAACCGAACGTCGCAAACCCTAAGACACTTCCATTTTCCTCAAATACAAAGATAGGCTCATGCTTACGTTGTTTCGTTTCAAACCATGCGACACGTTCGTCTATGGTTTGTGGTTCATAAGTATAAACAGCTGTAGTATTGATAATGGCATCATTGTATATCGCTAATATAGCGTTTAAATCCTCTTTTTTAGCGTATCTAATCATATCAATTCCCCCTTAGTAATTATTAAAAGCGTTTCGTTATTTGAATGCAAATATGTGTAATGAAATCTAACGTAAAAGTATACATGTAAATTTTATAGTATAAAATGAATTGCTATGAGTCATTTTGAAATTAATGGTATACTATATGAAATGTTAACAGGCATTGTGAAATGTATAAAAGGAGCCTTAACGTATGAAAAAATGGACAAATCGATTAATGACAATCGCTGGTGTGGTACTTATCCTAGTGGCAGCATATTTGTTTGCTAAACCACATATCGATAATTATCTTCACGATAAAGATAAAGATGAAAAGATTGAACAATATGATAAAAATGTAAAAGAACAGGCGAGTAAAGATAAAAAGCAGCAAGCTAAACCTCAAATTCCGAAAGATAAATCGAAAGTGGCAGGCTATATTGAAATTCCAGATGCTGATATTAAAGAACCAGTATATCCAGGACCAGCAACACCTGAACAATTAAATAGAGGTGTAAGCTTTGCAGAAGAAAACGAATCACTAGATGATCAAAATATTTCAATTGCAGGACACACTTTCATTGACCGTCCGAACTATCAATTTACAAATCTTAAAGCAGCCAAAAAAGGTAGTATGGTGTACTTTAAAGTTGGTAATGAAACACGTAAGTATAAAATGACAAGTATAAGAGATGTTAAGCCTACAGATGTAGAAGTTCTAGATGAACAAAAAGGTAAAGATAAACAATTAACATTAATTACTTGTGATGATTACAATGAAAAGACAGGCGTTTGGGAAAAACGTAAAATCTTTGTAGCTACAGAAGTCAAATAATCTATTACGCTAATGGATGAATATATTGAGTGGAAAACAGTCTTGATTGCGAGACTGTTTTTTTGTTTGGTATGAGGTAGCAATGACGACGTGTCATTGGTGGAGATTGTAAAAATACATAATAAAAAGGAGCGACAATGGATGCCGCTCCTTTTTATGTACTACATACCGATTTTCAACCATCTCTTTCTACTTAGTAATAAGACAATAGTATTAACTATAAATAGAAGAACGAAGAATGATACTGTATTTATAATTTCAGTAGGACACATAAATGTTGACTCGTTATTCAATATTTTTTCTACGGCACGATACATCGTATTGCTCGCCTCAAATGGAGCAACGATACCAAATATATTTTTATTAATGGCAACTAAGATGACTGAACCAATCCAATATACAATGCTGATACCTAAGCTGATTAAAATATTAGGTGAAACCATACTAATCGTTCCAACAACTAAGATATATTGTAAGATAACGAGTGAAAATAAGATTATTAATAGTAAGTAATGTGAGAAATCCGAATATATAATTGAAATAATTGTGATACTTAGAATTATGAACACTAAACATTCAAAAAATAACACTGCTACCTTTTTATAGAAGAAGGTAAAGATATTATCGCCAATCAATTTATAAAACAGGGTATTTTTATTCGAATACTCTTTATTAATAAAATATGCAATAACAAATGAAAATAGTAAGAACCCTAATTGCGTTGCAACAGTATATGAACTGAAGAAAAACTGGCTATAGCTTAAACTTTTAACTTTGTCTATTCCTATTGGTAAAAAATACCCAAGTAAGAAAAGGAATATGAATAGCACACCAAGCGTGTAAATAATTTTATTGGAAATACTTTTTTTAAATTCTAATTTCAAAGTGGACACCTAAATTATAAATTAATGTAATCATTTATGACTTCTTCTTTTGATTGGTACTCTTCTATTTGAAGGTCTTTAAAAATAAAGTATTTACCCGGCAAAGCACTTAAATCGGATAAATTATGTGTAATATTGATAATAGTTTTAGTTTGATGGCTTTGAATAAAATCATTTAAAAATTCATAAATTTCATTAACTGTTTTCTTGTCTAAAGCGTTTGTAACTTCATCTAATATGATTAAATCATGATCTTCCAATAAGAAACTTAATAATTTAAGCTTTTGTTTTTGACCATCACTCAAGTTTTTTAGTAGTACGTTAGACGGTATTGCTTCGATGTTTAGTATGTTATAAATCTTATCGAATGTTTGTCGATTGTTTTCAAATTTTGATTTTAACAATGATAATAAAAAATCTTTTGTTATATCATTAGGAATATTTGATGAACTTGATATTAAGGTTACATTTTGAGAAATGGACTTAGGGATATTTCCACTATTATTTAGTAAGAAATCTTTAGCTAATAAAGATTTTCCTACACCATTTTTACCAACAATGTGATTGATCTGACCAAGATAGAAATTTAAATCACAATTGTCAACTAGTTGTTTGTTTTTAACTTTTAAAGAATAGTTATTTAGTTTCATGTATACAACTCCTATGTATAAAGGGATTTATTACACCGATATTTAATTGTATTTTTAAAAATTCTTTCACATTATGTATAGATGTTATAAATTAGTATATCACACTATATTTTGTCCAAATGATAAATATATCGTTATATTTTTACAATATTCTGAAATTTATGTTCGCCTCTGAATGCTATATCCAGTGTAATGTGTTTTGCATATATGAAAGCAATTTCAAAATGTGAATATAGGTTCATTGTGGTATGACAAACTTCATTGCTTGTCATGAGATGGATATAATGAAGACGACTAAAAGAGCAATGAGGAGGATAATCATGGTTAAGGCTATTGCGGTAGATATGGACGGGACGTTTTTAGATTCGAAAAAGACATACGATAAATCAAGATTTGAAGCGATTTTTACTGAACTTAGAAATAGAGATATTACATTTATTGCTGCGAGTGGCAATCAATATGCGAAGTTGAAGTCTATTTTCGGGGATAGAGATATGTATTTTATTTCTGAAAATGGTGCAGTTATTTATAATGGCAATGAGTTATATAATTATAAAAGCTTTAATCGTCAGGTGTTTCAACAGGTTGTCGATTATTTAAATATGAACCAAAGTATTGATCAACTCGTCATCTGTGGTTTGAAAAGCGCGTATATTTTAAAACATACTTCTGAAGCATTTAAAGAAGATACGAGATTTTATTATCATCAGTTAAAAGAAATTGACAGTCTACAACAATTACCTGAGGATGATTATGTCAAAATAGCATTTAATATTAATCGTGAGACGCATCCAAATGTTGACGAAGAAGTAGCAACGCAATTCAGCAATGATATTAAACTTGTCTCAAGTGGGCACGATAGCATTGATATTATTATGCCAAACATGACTAAGGGGCAGGCATTAAAACGATTGTTAGATAAATGGGGAATGTCTTCTTCAGAGCTCATGGCCTTCGGAGATGCGAATAATGATAAAGATATGCTTGCGTTCGCTAAGCATAGTTATGTGATGGAAAATAGTCATGATGAAGAATTGTTCAAGATTGCCTCTGCTGTCGCTCCAAGTAATGATAAGCAGGGTGTTTTAACGATTATCGAACAAGAAGTATTGAACAAGTAGGTAGTACATCATCAATGAAGCGGCTATTATGATACTAAATACATGTTAAATGAAAACTTTGAATACGAATAATCAAATATTAATATATCTCAAACACGTTAGGCAATAATGCCATAGTAAAATAAGCGCACTAAAATCATTTGAATAGATGATAAAATAAAGCGGATTTTAATCAAACTGGTTTTTATACAGATATACAAAATAAAAAGCAAAGGCACATGGCGCGCCTTTGCTTTTAAATATATATTAATTTAAACGTGTTTCACATGTACTAGTGTTAATGACAGATAATGCTGCGTTTAAACCACCTTCAACAAGGTTTTGTACTGCTTCATCAGAGAAGAAAGCAATATGTGGTGTTACTAAAATTCTTTCATGTTCGATTAACTCTAATAATGTTTTATCGTCAATGTCTTTATTAGTCCAGTCATTTGTGAAGTATGCTGCTTCATTTTCATAAGTATCAATCGCAGCACCTAACAAAGTACCATCGTTCACTGCAGCGATTAAATCAGGTGTATTGATGACTGCACCACGTGCTGCGTTAACTAAAATTGCACCTTTTTTCACATGATCAAACATTGCTTTATCGAATAAATGATAGCTTTCCTTGTTCGCTGGAACATGTAAAGAAATAATATCGGCATCTTTAATAGCTTCTTTAACACTATCTTTATAAGTTAAAAAGTCTAAATCTTTATTAGGATAAGCGTCATAAGCTGTAATTGTAGCACCAAATCCTGCATATATTTTAGCAGTAGCAGCACCGATACGACCCGTACCGATAATTGCAACAGTCATATTTTTAACTGGTTTAGACATGATTTCTGCTTGCCAAGTAAAATCATGTGCTTGTACACGGCGTTCAATATCTGGGAAGCGACGCACTAATTGTAGGGCGATAGAAACAGAATACTCTGCAATTGTTTCAGGTGAATAACTAGGAACGTTAGATATCACAATGTTGTGTTTTTTAGCTAAATCTAAATCATACATATCAAATCCAGCAGTACGTTGTGCAATTTGTTTAATACCGTAAGATTCTAATTTAGGATAAACGTCATCTTCTAACTTACCAAATTGCATTGTAGTTACGCCATCGTAATCTTTTAATTGATCGACTGTAGCACTTGATAATAGCTCTTTAGAAGTAGTTACTTCGACATTATTCTTTTTCCCCCAATTTAATGCCATCTCTTTCTCATAATCACGCGTACCAAAGAACATAATTTTTGTCATTATTAAAAACCTCGCTTTTAAAAGATTGAAAAGTAAATGAGTGAAATTAAAGATTATGTACATTAAAATCACGCCACAATTTAATTGTGAAAAATATCACAAATATATTATAACACTAAATTTTCCAAAATTCAAAAGTGTGTTTTATTGCAGAAAACTTATAACATGTGCACAAGTTATAGTGAATTGCAAACGGATTACTTTAGTCTTTTTAAAACATGAAGTATAATTTGTATAGTAATAAATATAAAAATTGGAGGCTACGTTCAATGAGCAATATGAATCAAACAATTATGGATGCATTTCATTTCAGACATGCGACTAAGCAATTCGATCCACAAAAGAAAGTTTCGAAAGAAGATTTTGAAACAATATTAGAGTCAGGTAGATTGTCTCCAAGTTCTCTTGGGTTAGAACCTTGGAAGTTTGTCGTGATTCAAGATCAAGCGTTACGTGATGAATTAAAAGCGCACAGTTGGGGCGCAGCAAAACAATTAGATACAGCGAGCCATTTTGTGCTAATTTTTGCGCGTAAAAATGTAACGTCAAGATCACCGTATGTACAACATATGTTAAGAGATATTAAAAAATATGAGGCACAAACGATCCCAGCTGTTGAACAAAAATTCGATGCATTCCAAGCAGATTTCCATATTTCTGATAATGATCAAGCCTTGTATGACTGGTCAAGTAAACAAACGTATATCGCATTAGGCAATATGATGACGACAGCCGCATTGTTAGGTATTGATTCATGTCCGATGGAAGGTTTTAGTCTGGATACAGTGACAGACATTTTAGCAAATAAAGGTATCTTAGATACTGAGCAATTTGGTTTATCAGTGATGGTTGCATTTGGCTACAGACAACAAGATCCACCGAAAAATAAAACACGCCAAGCATATGAAGATGTTATTGAATGGGTTGGACCAAAAGAATAAATAGAATACAGCATGTCTAAATATATATAATTAAAAAGTTAGCAATAATAAAAGCCTGCGTTCATATAAATGAATCGCGGGCTTTTGCGTGAAAAAATTGTATTAATAAAGTATGGATGATTATTTTTCTGGAACAAGGTCAGTATTTGAATGAACTGTGATGTCAAACCCTTCTGGTGCCGTAAATGTATGTGTTGAGGCGTCGGGTTGATAAATATCAACATGTGTTAATCCATAACTTTGTGCATTGTTTTGTCTTGCTTGATTGGATTGCCAAGTGTTAGCCGCAATATGATGGTGATAATGATTCGTTGACATAAATAACGCACGTGGAAAATCAGACACATGTTGGAATCCTAATTGTTCAATGTAACATTGATATGCTGCGTCCAAATCATGTGTTTTTAAATGTAAGTGTCCAATCATGCCTTTTGCTGGCATTCCTTGCCAACCTTCGTCAGTACGATGTGTTAATAAAGTTTGGCTATCAACTTCTAAAGTATCCATTTTTACTTTGCCATTTTGCCATTCCCATGAAGATGAAGGTCTATCGCGATAGACTTCAATACCATTACCTTCGGGGTCGTTGAAATATAAAGCTTCACTTACTAAATGATCACCAGCGCCGATGCCCATGTTTTTTTGTGCCACGAAATATAAGAAGTTAGCTAGATCCTCAGTAGTTGGTAATAAAAGTGCTATATGAAAAAGCCCTGCTTCACGTGGGGAAGTCTGACGGCCGTCTTCTAATAAATGTAACGTTAGAGTATGGCCACCAGTCCCAACAGATAATACGGTTGTGTTATCGTCAGAACTTTTAACGGATAGTCCTAAAATGTTTTTGTAAAATGTTGTCATTAAGTCTAAGTCTCTTACGTTCAGTTCAATGTTTGTCACTTGTGTTGCTGTTTTATCGTGAAATGCCATTATGCATCGCCTCGTTTTCTATTTTTCTATAAGTTAGTATAAAAAGTATACCAGAAAAGAAAATGAATTGATAGCATAAAGTTTGAAATGCAAAATAACTTGTCGTTTTGCAATTTTATATTGATTCGTACAAATAAAAAGCGATGGCACAGTTGCACCATCGCAAAATTTATTTAACCAAGATATACATCTTGATATGAATCTTCTTTTTCTAACATATGTTTGGCAAATGAACACGAGGCAATGATTTTTAAATGATTTTCGCGAGCATGTTCAACAACTGCTTTAACTAGTTTTTTGCCAACACCTTGACCACCGAGTTCATCAGATACGCCTGTATGATCAATGTTAATTTCATTATTATCCACAAAACGGTATGTGATTTCAGCTAAAGCATGATTTTCATCATCACCAATATAGAATTTGTTCTCGCCTTGTTTAATTTCAAGGTTACTCATACATATCAACTCCTATCATGATTGATTATAGTATTTCCCTATTCTATTTTAACTTAAACGAAGTCAAAGGTGCATGACAGTCATGTGACGACATTGCCACATTTATGTAGTCGTTTTTATTAAGCGCAGTTTGAAATGAAGATGAAAACACGTATCTTGACATTAAATTCATTTAGCTATATAATTTATCTCGAAATCGAAATAAATTAAAAAGTTGGTGATGATATGGATCGAACGAAACAATCGCTCAATGTCTTTGTCGGAATGAATAGGGCGTTAGACACATTAGAGCAAATTACAAAAGAAGACGTAAAGCGATATGGCTTAAATATTACTGAATTTGCAGTGCTCGAGTTGCTTTATAATAAAGGTCCGCAACCAATTCAACGTATTAGAGACCGCGTATTAATTGCAAGTAGCAGCATTTCATATGTTGTAAGTCAATTAGAGGACAAAGGTTGGATTACACGTGAAAAGGATAAAGATGATAAACGTGTATATATGGCTTGTTTAACTGAAAAAGGTCAAAGTCAAATGGCAGATATTTTCCCTAAGCATGCTGAGACATTAACAAAAGCGTTTGATGTGTTAACAAAGGATGAATTAACAATCTTACAACAAGCGTTTAAGAAATTAAGTGCACAATCTACAGAAGTGTAAGGCGTGCACTAAAAATTTACATTAAAATATCTCGGTTTCGAGATAAATATGCTAAAAGACAAAGAGGGTATATAAAATGGCAAATAATCATGAACTATTAGGTATTCACCATGTTACAGCAATGACAGATGATGCAGAACGTAATTATAAATTTTTTACAGAAGTACTAGGCATGCGTTTAGTTAAAAAGACAGTCAATCAAGATGATATTTATACGTATCATACTTTTTTTGCAGATGATGTAGGTTCGGCAGGTACAGACATGACGTTCTTTGATTTTCCAAATATTACAAAAGGGCAGGCAGGAACAAATTCCATTACAAGACCGTCTTTTAGAGTGCCTAACGATGACGCATTAATGTATTATGAACAGCGCTTTGATGAATTTGGTGTTAAACACGAAGGTATTCAAGAATTATTTGGTAAAAAAGTGTTGCCATTTGAAGAAGTCGATGGCCAAGTGTATCAATTAATTTCAGATGAGTTAAATGAAGGGGTAGCACCTGGTGTACCTTGGAAGAATGGACCGGTTCCAGTAGATAAAGCGATTTATGGATTAGGACCCATTGAAATTAAAGTAAGTTATTTTGACGACTTTAAAAATATTTTAGAGACTGTTTACGGTATGACAACTATTGCGCATGAAGATAATGTCGCATTACTTGAAGTTGGCGAAGGAGGCAATGGTGGCCAGGTAATCTTAATAAAAGATGATAAAGGGCCAGCAGCACGTCAAGGTTATGGTGAGGTACATCATGTGTCATTTCGTGTGAAAGATCATGATGCAATAGAAGCGTGGGCAACGAAATATAAAGAGGTAGGTATTAACAACTCAGGCATCGTTAATCGTTTCTATTTTGAAGCATTATATGCACGTGTGGGGCATATTTTAATAGAAATTTCAACAGATGGACCAGGATTTATGGAAGATGAACCGTATGAAACATTAGGTGAAGGTTTATCATTGCCACCATTTTTAGAAAATAAAAGAGAGTATATAGAATCAGAAATAAGACCATTTAATACTAAGCGTTAACATGATTAATTGGAATGAGGAGGATTTGTGATGGAACATATTTTTCGTGAAGGACAAAAAGGTGCGCCAACGCTAATATTGTTGCATGGTACAGGTGGCGATGAATTCGATTTATTGCCATTAGGCGAAGCATTGAATGAAAATTATCACTTGTTAAGTATTAGAGGACGAGTTTCAGAAAATGGGATGAACCGGTATTTCAAACGTCTTGGTGAAGGTGTTTATGATGAAGAAGATTTGGAATTTCGTGGACAAGAATTGTTAGCGTTCATTAAAGAAGCTGCTGAACGTTATGAATTTGATATTGAAAAAGCAGTACTTGTTGGATTTTCAAATGGATCAAATATAGCGATTAACTTAATGTTGCGTTCGGAAGCACCATTTAAAAAAGCATTGTTATATGCACCGTTATACCCAGTTGAAGTAACGTCAACAAAGGATTTATCAGATGTAAGTGTGTTGCTTTCTATGGGGAAACATGATCCAATTGTGCCATTAGCTGCAAGTGAACAAGTCATTAACTTGTTTAAGACACGTGGGGCAGTAGTCGAAGAAGTTTGGGTGAATGGTCATGAAATTACAGAAACTGGATTAACGGCTGGTCAACAAATACTTGGGAAATAACAGTTCTATTAAGAAGCGGACAGATGGAAAAGATTTTTACTTTTCATCTGCCCGCTTTTTTGATTTTGAAGTGTTGTACTAAATTTTACAATAGTATAGATATTTTAATCGATATGAGATTTGCCGGTAATACGCTTAATTAAACCTTTATAGAGTACAGGTATGAGTAAGATGAAACCGAACAATCCCATAATAGGGAATACTTTTCCAATTAATGAAATGAAACCGATAAATGTACTAATATAAGTGATGACAGCCATTGTAATAATAATGATGAAGTAACGTCTGCTAAATGGAACGCTGAAACGTGACGCAAATGCATACATTAATCCAACAACAGTATTGTAGATGACAAGTATCATAATGACAGACATAATAATACCAATTGACGGAGACATTTGTGTCGCTAATTTTAATGTAGGTAGATCGACGTGTTTAATTTTATCGAATTGAGAAATTAAACCTAGGTTAATCATCATGAGTAAAAATGTAATGATTAAACCGCCAATCAAGCCCCCGTATAACGTTGAGTCACGATATTTAACTTTACTACCCATCACTGATAAGAAGCTGAAGGCAGCAGCAATTTGCAAGCTTGCATAGTTAATCGCATCAAACCACCATCCAGGTGATAATGATTTCTGCTTATGAATCTGAGCATCATTATTAGCGGCAGTAAAATCAAGATGACTTGTTGTGAAATAGTAGACCGCAATCATAATGACAATCGCAATTAAAAATGGGGTAACACCGCCAAGCACAGCAATTAAACGATCGAATTTTAGAAACAGTGTTGCTAAAATAAAGGCGACTAATATGAGTGCGCTCAGCCAATACGGTAAGTTGAAACTTTGATGAATGGTTGACGCACCACCTGCAGTCATAATAATAGCTAAAGACAACATAAACATTGTCAAAATAATATCAAAACCTCTTGCAATAGAGGGGTATAAGAAATAGTTAATTGAATCAGAATGATTTCTGGACTTTAGATGATGACCTGTATGCATGACAACCATTCCACCTAAAGTAATCAATAGTCCTGTTACAATAATGCCTGAAATGCTATATGCGCCATGACTTGTGAAAAACTGGAAAATTTCTTGACCAGTAGCAAAGCCGGCACCAACGACAACACCAACAAAGGCAAATGCCACAATAATGGACTCTTTTAAGATACGCATGATTTAAAAATGTCCCTTCGTAATTTTAAGTAATATAGAAAATGTAACATACATGTTAATGAAAAATATAGTACTAATATAGTATTTTGTTAAATTGAAGTAGAAGCGAGGGCGTCGGTCATTTCATTAATTTATTAGTTGATTTTGCATTTTTTTGCTGTAAAGTTGTTATAATACAGTTAACAGGAATTAGCATAGATACACCAATCCCCTCACTACTCGCAATAGTGAGGGGATTTTTTTCGGTGTAGCTAGGTCGCCTATTTATCATCGCGTTTGCGTAGCCAATGCGTAAACCGCATCAATACAACAGTATACAATACATGCATAAAATGTCGTCTTTAGTCTAAGTAGCGATCATGCATTAACATTTTCAAAATATCTATTTGAGCTTGAAGATCTTTACCAATATTGGTATCACGAATCTTCTTACGTTGTAATTCTTTATCTACGACGCGCTTTATAGAAAGTTCATCGATACCTTCGGAAAGTATTTTTTCTTTAGCGTTAAATTGTTGGTGTGCAACGAGTTGCATACCGAATGAATTATACAATAGTGTATAGCCTGCAATGCCAGTTGTTGACTGATAAGCTTTTGAAAAGCCACCATCAATGACAAGCATCTTTCCATCAGCCTTGATAGGATCTTCGCCATTGATTTCTTTCACTGGTGTGTGACCATTAATAATGCGACCTTCATCTGCATTTAATCCAAAATCACTGAGCATTTTACGAACCATATTCACATCTTCACGTAGATGATAGTATGGATTTTTTTCTTCTTTATGAGAAGCTTTATCTGCAATAAAGTATCGTTCAAACGTAGTCATGGCACGTTTTCCAAATAATGACGAATATTTCCCAGTCCATAAATACCAAACTAAATCCGTCGATAAGTCATCAGTATTTTCTTTTTCATCAAATGATTTACGGACATGATACTCAAATACATCTAATAATTCTTGGCCGCTGTAAGTATGACCATCAATTTCAAATGATTCCATCTCACCATTTTCATCAACTGGAATACAACCATGAATGAGTAAATTGCCATTATATGGTAAGTAAAGAGAGCCTTTACGCATCAAGAAAGACATATGACGACGTAATTTTTCAGATTGTTGGAATGACAATAATAGTTTATTCATGACTTCTTCTTCTTCAGGTAGTAATTCTGCTGGATTATCACGATTGACAGTTTGGAAACATGTGTCTTTCAATGGGTATGTATTACCATAAACTGTAATTTCATTTGTATCATAATTAACCTTTTCAAGCACAAGACGTTCTTCCATTTCGAAATTTGGACGACGTTTAATAATTGGTATTTCTAACTTGAATTGAATCATCGCAATAGCTTGATGAATTTTAGTAATTTGACTTTCTTCACGTTGAGTTAAACGTTCGTGTTTGTCAGGTCTTTTTTTAGGCTTAAAAGCAGGATTATCTGCGTCATAGTATTTTTCAGCTAAAGTAAGCAGTGGTCTTAAATTAATGCCATAAGCGTCTTCGATAATATCTAAATTATCATAGCGTGCACAAATTCGAAGTAAGTTTGCTAAGCATACTTTTGACCCAGCATAGGCTCCAACCCAAAGCACATCATGATTACCCCATTGAATATCTAGGGAATGATAATTAATCAGTGTATCCATAATTTTATCTGGTTGTGGTCCACGATCATAAATATCACCGACAACGTGTAAATGATCGACGACTAAGCGTTGTACGGAATAAGCGAGTCCAATAATTAAATCATCTGCCTGTTTAAGTTCAATTACTTGGTTAACAAGTGTTTCGTAATATGATTTTTTATTTTGATATTCATTACTTTTATACAGTAGTTCCTCAATAATATAAACGTATTGTTTTGGCAATGCTTTACGCAGTTTTGAACGCGTATATTTTGAAGAACAATATTTAATCAACTCAATTAAATGTTCGATTGTTGTGATATACCAGACATTAAGTTGACCGCAACTTTGGAAATCACTTTTAATCAATTTTAATTTGTCTTCTGGATAGTAGACAAGAGCAGTTAAATCATTAAGCTCCTTAGTTGAAAGTCTCTCTTTGAAAATATCATTGATTTTCGCTCGCACATTCCCAGAACCGTTGCGTAATACGTGTTGGAAAGCTTCGTATTCACCATGTAAATCGCTGACGAAATGTTCCGTACCTTTAGGTAATTCTAAAATTGATTCTAAATTGATAATTTCAGTTGCAAGTTTTTCTGGAGTATCAAAATTTTGGGATAGTAAATCTAAATACTTCTTTTTTAATTCTTTTTCAGTAATTTGAGTCATTACGTGTCACTCCTGTAGTATATTTCAAACGTTAGTTTATAAAATAAATGCGCTTACAATGATTATCAAGAAAACGTTAACATTTTTCAATAAGTATGCTTGGATTGATAAAAATAGAGGGCAGGATTTTGGTATTAGGAGTCGTTGCAGTTTAGTTAAGTAAAAGTGGGAAAGTGATATATTTATTTTAAAAATGAGAGGAGGAATTTGTTATATTCACTAGTTTCCTAAAAAATTACGATATGTAAAATGTGGAATTGCCAAAATTTGGATAAAAAAATCCCCGCACCATTATTTGGGTGAAGGGATTTGAAAATGATTTTGAATTACGATGGAATATGTGTGTATTTAGACATTTAATAACTTGAAGTTACTAAATATTTTTCTTCTTGAAAATAAATACTACAAGTATTAAGAAAATAGAAATATAAGCAATATTACCAATAAACAATTCATGAAGTTCTAATTTCGTCGACTTACTAAAGCCTTTTTCAACTGTTTGAAGCATAATATTCATCATATTAATAGGATTCCACTTTAGCCAGTCTATTTTTTCTAAAAGTGCCGTTTGAATAACTGCTAAAATAGAACTTGCAAAATAAAAAACAATACCTACAGCAATGGCTACTCCCGTTGAATTTGTTGCAGATGATAATAGCAACGTTAAGCTTAAAACTAACCAAACGCCAACAAATGTGCCTAAACTAACTAATAATAATTGATTCAATAAAGATAATTGATTACCGCTACTTTCAAATATATTTAAATCATTAAAGAATAAAGACCCAATAACAATTGAAGCAATAATTGTAATAACAAAATAAATTAAAGAAATAATAAATAATGTGATGATTTTGCTAACAATCATAGTTGTTCTTGAATATTCACGATAGAGTAAATTTTTAATCGTACCGTAATGAAATTCCATTGAAATGATTGTACTTGCTTGAATAATTAATAAAAATGCAAACCATGAAAAACCATTATAAGCAGATGTGAAAGATTCCTGTGGCGTAAAAATTTTATTGTATTTTGTAGCAATATAACCTTGAGCAACCATTAGTAGAATAAAGACAATAGGTGCGATAAAAGTTGATTTCTTTTTAAATAATTTGAAACATTCTTGTTTAATTAAAGTTCCCATTTTATGCTTGGTCCTCCCTTTCTATGATTTCTAGTAATACATTTTCTAAATCATTATCTTTAAATTGTTTAAGTTCTTCTTCCGATGTTTCTGTAACAATTTTACCTTTGTTAATAATAAGGATAGAGTTTGTGATTTTAACTAATTCACTTAAAATATGACTCGAAATTAAGAAAGTAACACCTTCTTGCGCTTTTTGGACAATCAATTCACGAACATCTCGCACAGCTTTTGGATCTAAGCCATTCATTGGTTCATCTAAGATAATAAATTGAGGTTCATTTAAAAATGCTATAGCAATTCCTAATTTTTGTTTCATACCAAGAGAATACGTTTTAGCTTTTTTATGAATGTATTCATCCATATGAAGTTGTGAGACAATTTTATCGATATCTTGAGTGTTTTTTGATTCATTCAATAACTTCAAGTTTTCATATCCAGACATAAAAGGATATATTCCTGGATTTTCAATCAATGCACCGATATTGCTTTTGCTGTCTTTGCTGTTAATAACATTAAAATTCCCGCTTTGGAAACTAGAGTAACCTAATATAACTTTCATTAAAGTTGTTTTACCTGCACCATTCGCTCCAACGAGACCAACTATTTGTCCGCGTTTCAGCTTAAATGATACATCTTCGAGAATCGTTTTGTTGCCTATCTTCTTTGTTAAATGTTCTATTGTTAAAACATCCATATCACTATCTCCTTTGCTATTAAATAATCTGAATCTTAAGATTTTATATATAAAATTAATTTTATCACATAGCAAGTGTTATAAAAATACGGATTTAAAAAACTTTAATAATATAAAAGATAAATATGAATACGAGTATTTTTGTAGCATGCAAATGGCATTGCTACATTTATTAAAATGCGCAATTTGTTATGAGTGACTTTTTTGAATAGAAGGCATATTAAAGTGACGAAAACAGTTTGTGTGGAAGACAGGGTAAATTCTGCTTATTTAAGATGATAGTTTGTATTATAGATGGATTGTGAGATGCGTTTGCGGAATAAATGGTACATACTGAGGGAACTGAACTTTTATGGGAAACTTCATTATATCTCTTAACGTAAAGGGTTTTAGATGACTTTCAACTAAAGTATGCCAAATAAACCTAAAAAAGCAGTAAATCATTCCAGCCATCGAAATGATTTTACTGCTTTTTATTTATAGCAATTGAAAATATACCATTATACTAACAACAATATTATTTTACTCTCTTACGTTTGCCAATGTAACGTATAGCAAAGTAAATGACTGCGATAATGATGACAACATACATAATACGTGAATATGTATGAAGACCAGTCATCAACATACCAAAGCTATCGCTCAACGTGCGTCCTAGTAAAATTAAACCGAAATTCCAAATTGTTGTACCTATTAATGAAATAACGGTAAATGTCACAACATTCATGCGGTTTACACCGGCTGGAATGGTAATCAATACACGTAATACAGGTATGAAACGACAGATAAATACAGCCCATACGCCATACTTTTTAAACCAATCATTTGCTCGCTTTAAATCCTTACTTTTCAATTTAATCCACTTACCGTGTCGATCAATAAAGCGATATAGACGTTCTTCTGAAATTAAACGACAGATATAATATAAAATTAACAGCCCTATAAACGATGCGATGGTTGCAATAATAAATAAGGTTAAAATTGATAAATGTGATTTAACAGACATAAGGCCAGCAAATGTCAGAATAATTTCCGATGGTACGATAGGTAAAACATTTTCTAATAAAATTAATATAAAAATGGCTGCATACCCAAAACGACTAATAAATTCAGTGATAATTTGTTCCATTATTAAAAATAAGCTCCTTTAATTTTCAGCAATTGCAGACAAATAGAAACTGGATAAATTCAAATGAATAATGAATGATGTCGTATGCGATGTTGAAACAAGCATTTGTCTTAAAATGTATTATAAGCAATAAATCAAAAAATTGCTTGCTATAAGTACGAAAAGTCAACAAATGATCATCTAAATAACAGGCGCTGCACAATGAATGAGCAATGTAGTTTTATGCAATTTAAAATGAATGTCTAATATGTAAGAAAGCCTGCAATATACGTTTTAAAACACTAGGATTGCAGTATTTTTAATTAACAAATGATAGGCTACTATGTAACTAAAAGTTCCTTTATATCGTTTTAATAGCAAAAGTTAAGCGGAATTTAATAAAATTTTTATAGATTCTATTGTAAACGCTTTCCATGTCTGATAATATTATAAAAAATAACTTTGGTACAATTTTGTGACAAAGTAGGGGTGGACATGCCAGATGTCCGAAAGTTTTATCGTTCTAGGGTAAGTTTTTAAAAATTAATAAGGGAAGTAGGAATAGTTATGAAGGAAAAACGAACTAACGTAAGGTGGATGTTCGCGCTTGCGTTCTTCTTTATTGGGGTTATTGCGTATATGGATAGAGCAAACATTTCATATATCGCTAAACAAATGATGGATGATTTAGGGATGACCAAACCACAATTTGGCTTATTGGCATCATTCTTCTCTCTAGGTTATGCATTAATGCAAGTACCATCGGGGATGTTGGCTGAAAAATTCGGTCCACGTAAGATGATTACAATTGCATTAGTTTGGTGGAGTGCATTTACAATCTTAACGGGTATGATTAAGAACCACGGTTTAATTTATTTAGTGAGATTCTTATTTGGTGTAGGTGAGGCGCCAATGTACCCTTCTAATGCTGTGTTTAACTCATTTTGGTTCTCTAAAAATGAAAAAGGTAGAGCATCAAGTGCATTATTAGCAGGATCATATTTCGGACCTGTATTAGCACCAATAGTTACAATTGCTATTGTTAACGCATTTAACTGGCAAGCAGTATTTTACATTTTTGGTGCAGTAGGTATTTTAATGGCTGTATTATGGGCGATTATTGCCAAAGACTTACCTGAGCAACATAGAATGGTTAATGAAGCGGAGAAACGTTTCATTATGGAAAATCGTGATATCGTAGCTACTGAAAAGTCATCACCACCATGGAATGATTTCTTTAAACGTTTTAGCTTCTATGCAATTGCAATTCAATACTTTGTTGTACAATTTATCATTACATTATTCTTAATTTGGTTACCGACGTATTTAACAGAAGTATTCCACGTTAACTTTAAAGAAATGAGCATTAGTTCATTACCTTGGTTATTAATGTTCTTCTTAATCTTATCAGCAGGTGCAATTTCTGACCGTGTATTAGGATTAGGTCGTTCAAAATTCGTAGCTAGAGGTGTAATTGCAATCGCAGGATTTATTGTGTTTGCAGTTTCAATTATCTTTGCTGTACGTACAGGAAATTTATATGTAAGTATTTTCTGGTTATCACTAGGTCTTGGTGGTATCGGTATTTCAATGGGTATGAGTTGGGCTGCAGCAACTGACTTAGGACGTAACTTCTCTGGTACAGTATCAGGGTGGATGAACTTATGGGGTAATATAGGTGCATTAATCAGTCCGCTATTAGCAGGTCTATTCGTAGAACATTTAGGTTGGACAATGACATTCCAATTGTTAATCGTTCCAGCAGTAATCGCTGTGATTATGTGGTTCTATGTGAAACCAGATCAACCTTTAATTGTTAGTGATGATAAAGCAATAGAAAAATAATTTAAACAAGCAGTAAGCTTTCACATTGTTGGGGCTTATTGCTTTTTTACGTTGAAATTGAAACTTTTTAAAACAGATATGGTTTAAGATGAACGGGAAGTTATTAAAATGATATATGTAAAGAAATAAAGTTTTAAAACATTAGTCAGGTAACGCTTGTAAAAGTACATATAAATTTTAGGAGGTTATACATATGAAGGAAAACTTAGAGAAATATATTAGAAGTTTGCCTCTTATAGGTCTGATTATAAGTATTTTTTTAATTATTTTATACTTCTTAATTTATCGAGTAGAAGGAAATTTTTGTGTAATCATTTTGTACTGCTTACTGCCATTATTTGTAAATACGTCACTATATATATTATACGTAATCATCTTTCGATATTTTAAGAAATGAACTGACATCGAATGTCATTTTAAATAACGAATATAGGAACTATTCAAGCTTATGAGGCAAATATGTTTTATAAACTTTTTTAAATTCACTATAGTTTGGATCATGAACCCTAGGAATAATATGAAGTAAATAAACCTTAAGTCTATGTGAATGTTTTTCTAACCCTAAATATCGTATTCACTAAAATAATTTCAACATGTCACAAATAAATCTTAACTAGCGCAAAGGTGGGCGACCAAAGGTTCAACGATGTTAAATAACATTAGAAAATAATTTTAATTGGACTTTAAAAGTTTTTGAATTTAGATAATTGAGTATAAGGTGTTATAATGACATATGTTGCGTAATTAAAATTTATAGCAACAAATTCATTTTAACTATGCTAATAAAAAGATTATGGAAATATTTTGACAAGGAAAGGAGAAGTCGAAATGACATCTTTTTGACATCACTCATAAAAATCAATCGACTTAACTTAGACTTTTATAAAGGTGTAAGACAGGGACTGTTAATGATTATTCCCGCAATAATCGGTTACTTATGTGGTAATTTCCAATTTGGATTATTAGTTGCAACCGGAACACTAGCCCATATTTATGTTTTTAAAGGTCCGTCGCGATCTAAGCTGCGAACTGTAATAATTTGTAATTTAGCGTTTGCAATATGTATGATGCTTGGTACGCTAACAGCCAAAACGCCACTCGTTTTTGGAATGACATTATTAATTGTTACGGTTATACCATTTTATATATTTACTGCCTTAAAAATAGCTGGACCGTCATCGACATTCTTCATTGTGACATTCAGTCTACCCATTAACTTACCTATAGCTCCCGAAGAAGCATTATATAGAGGCTTTGCGATTTTAGTAGGCGGTATACTTGCCACTATGATGGTGTTAATCACGATCGTATTTTCTAAAAACAAAGCTGAAGAACAAGCAATTCAAAATGATTTTAAACTCATATCTAAGTTGTTACACACTTATAATGATAAATCTGCATTTTTACAAGTAGCAAAAACAGCGGTGGATAATTTTAAAGCATCTGATAAATTATTAATCACTTCTACTTCAAGTAACGATAAATTAAGTAGACGTTTCCAAAAATTATTATTATTACACACATCTGCCCAAGGGATTTATTCTGAACTGTTAGAGTTGAACGCTAAACAAATTCGACCATTGCCAGATGAGTTAATTGAAATGATGGATCATATCATTGCACAACTAGATAATAGTGAGGAAAATGTAAGATATTGGCGAAAAGAAGTGACAGTAACAGAGGAATTTCAAAATTTATTCAACCATATAATGAAAATTGATGAAATGGTGCATGCAAATGAAGCGCGTATTGCGTATGAAGCAGACATGCGAAAACCTTTATATAGTAAACGCATTTATCAAAATTTAACATTAGACTCTATTGTTTTTAGAAATACATTGAGATATACAGCGATTATGATGATAGCGATATTTATTGCGTTAATGTTTGATTTTGAAAAAGCATACTGGATACCGTTATCTGCACATACAATATTACTAGGAACATCAACTATACATGCAATCGAGAGAGGTATGGCACGAGGTTTAGGTACTATTTTAGGTGTGTTAGTACTTTCAGTCATATTGTTGTTTTCAATACCAACACCTGTTGCAGTAATTTTAATGGGCATTGCAGCATTGTTTACTGAAGCATTGGTGGGAGCAAATTATGCGATTGCAGTAGTTTTTATTACAATACAAGTTATTTTAATGAATGGATTAGCATCACAGAATTTAACAATTAACATTGCGTTTCCAAGAGTTATTGACGTTGCAATGGGTATTGTGATTGCAATCATAGGTTTATTTGTCCTTGGACAACGTACCGCATCCGCATTGCTTCCTAATGTAATGGCTGAAGTTGTTCGTAAAGAAGCAACGCTCTTCCATTATTTGTTTTCTGAAAACCAATATAAAGATGATGTGTATCAGAAAAACACGGCTATGAACCTATCTGTGAAATTAAATAACATGACGCAAGTTTATAATGCAGCTAATGGTGAATTATTTAGTGATAAGACATTGATTCAAAATTATTATCCTAGCTTATTCGCATTAGAAGAAATTAGCTTTATGTTAAATAGAGCCATGGCTAATGAAGATAGACTTACAATAAATGAACAATTAATGGGCGAGTATTTAGCAACATTTGAAAACATCGCTAAGCATTTAGAATTAAATACAGAATTAGAAATAAAGATATTACCAGATTTACCACAGTATAATTATATTCAATCAGCAATGATGAATATTCAACACAATAGTTTTTGTGAGAGAGACAAGAACGTTTAAAATAAAATATTTATCAGGTCAGACTAACGTTTGTCTGAAGTTATTATGACGGGAGTCTAAAAAATTGTGTTTAATATGTTTCATTTTATAATTATGGTGGTATATAACATGAATTATAACATATTGGAGGTTAAGGAAATGCCCTTTACAATGAAAGGTTACCCCGAAAAATGGAAAGATTTTGAAGTAATTAAACGGCAAAAAGCGATAGAAATTGCGAATGCAATGTTAAAAGAAGGATATCTTGAAAAAGATGTTGTTCCTATTGCGGCGAAAAAAGCGAAAGATTGGTATCGAGCGTTATCGAAAGAAGAAATCAAAGCATTAGAAGAAGAGAACTTCGTACAATTCCATACAGCAACAATGGAAAAAACAGAGGTGGATAGTGAATATGCAACAACTGATAATGAAGAACATATTCAAGAACAATCAAATCAAGATAAATCGTACTTTGATAGCGAATCAATTGGCAACCAAAGTGGTGGCGTTCGACAAAGAGAACCGCTTATGGATGGTCCACATCCAAAAGTTGTGGAATCATTTAAAGACGTATAACATCTCTATCAATTAAACACTTGTACCTATATAACGGTAACAGGTGTTTTTTTGCGTTAAATCATTTTAAAATTACTTCCTATAATTGAAGGTTTTGATACATAATTCGAATTGTTTGAGTTTCTTTGTGCTGTTTCAGTATCAGCCCAAAGTTCGATAGTGTATTAGTATTATCTTAATAAAATGTTAGGTACAATAAAGATGATTATATATCGGAGGTTAGTATAAAAATGTATGTAGATCGAAAACCATCACTATATTTAGAGGATTTGCGACATGATTTTAAAAATAGTTTAAGTAAATTTGAAAATGGTGATGAAGCATTTGATACGTTATTAGGTTTCGTAGAGTTAGATCATATTTATTCGTCAGCACTAAAGGAAATAAGCACTAAACTGAGTATTTTAGACGATAATTTCAATCACATTTATAAACACAACCCTATACATCATATGGAGCGACGTGTGAAAGAAATGCGCAGTTTAATAGAAAAGCTTAATCGTAAAGGATTACAGATTAGCGCAGAAACTGCCAAAGAACATATACTGGATATTGCCGGAATTCGCGTAGTATGTAATTACTTAGATGATATTTATTTGATTGAAGAGATGTTGCTTAAACAAGAAGACGTACAATTGATAAAACGTAAAGATTATATTCAGCACCCTAAAGAAAATGGTTACCGCAGTTTACATATCGTTGTATCCATTCCAGTCTTTTTAGCAGAACGCGTTGAGGTATTGCCTGTTGAAATTCAAATTAGAACGATAGGTATGGATATGTGGGCAAGTTTAGAACATAAAATACGTTATAAAAACAATGCAGAGACGGAAAAGTATCGAGATTTACTGAAAGAATGTGCGACAGAGATTACTGAAGTTGAAGATAAATTACAACAAATTCATTCTGAAATAACAGAGTAGACGTTTAGTAGTAGTGTTGCTTAATTTGAGTGATTTTGTAAATCAACATGGTACGAAATCACAAAAATAAGACGCCTAGTATAATAAATTTCTTTAAAATGTAGAAAAAGTACTTGCTCGTGACGTCGGGTCATCAACTATGGTGATTGTAGGAGGTGGAATCTATGTCTAACTATTCGACTGGAGAACTCGCGAAATTATGCAATGTGACAACGCGAACGATTCAATATTATGATCGCAAAGGTATTTTGAAACCACAAGGATTTACAGAAGGAAAGCGTCGTGTGTATACAGAACAACAGCGACAAACATTAGAGTTAATCTTATTGCTTAAAGATTTAGGTTGTGCGTTAAGCGATATAGATATGTTGCTAAAAGGTGAAGGTACTTTGAAGACACTCAATACTTTACTAACTATGAAACAACAAGAAATTAATCAACAAGTCAAACAGCAACAAGCGGTATTAAACAAAATTAAAAATGTTCAATATTACGTAAATAAAGCGTCGACGTCTCCAATCACACATTTAAAAGACATAGAGCATGTCATGAGTAAATCAGCTGAAATGAAAAGTATTCGTCGTAACATTTGGATTAGTGCGGGTATTATAGGAATAATTCAATATTCTAGCATTATAAGTGCAATTTTGATGAAAAATAAATGGCCGTTTCTAATTGCGTTGCCGTTTATGATTGGATACGGCATTGGTGTTACTTTTTATTACCAACAAAAGGTTGCCTATTTATGTCCTAACTGCCAGCATATATTCTCACCATCTTTATGGCAAGTTATCAAAGCGAAACATACTGCTACAACACGTCGATTCGAATGTCCAAACTGTCATGAAACGCATTATTGCATTGAAGTACCTAAAGCGCATATGAGTACAGAACAATTAGAAATATCCCACATACAACATAACAATTAAATCATTCGTGTGATAGTGACCATTCCCTTTAAATTTACATTGAAAAGGGATGGTCACTATTTTAGTACGCGTAAAGAAAGCGCTTGCAAACGATTAAGAACTATATTAACATACTTGTATACAAGTATGTCGTGTAATGAAGGAGTGGCTTTGATGATGTATGGATATCCAGAGAAATGGTTGGAAGGTATGACAACTGGAGAAGGTATCGCGGCAGAATTACGCTTAGGTATTGTGAATGGTCACATAGCTGAAGGTACGTTACTCACTGAAAATCAAATGGCAAAGCAATTTAATGTGAGTCGTTCGCCAATTCGAGATGCATTTAAATTATTGCAACAAAATCAACTCATCCAATTAGAAAGAATGGGTGCACATGTGTTGCCGTTTGGGGAACAAGAAAAGAAAGAAATGTACGATTTGCGACTGATGCTAGAGTCTTTTGCATTTTCAAGAGTTAAAAATCAAGAGCGACTACCTATCGTAAAAGAAATGAAGAAACAACTTGAAATGATGAAAGTGGCAGTAAAATTTGAGGATGCAGAATCATTTACGAAGCATGACTTTGAATTTCATGAAACATTAATCAAAGCATCTAATCATCAATATTTAAACTCATTTTGGAGTCATTTAAAACCAGTAATGATGGCACTCGTTTTAACATCCATGCGACAACGTATGCAACAGAACCCGCAAGATTTTGAACGCATACATCATAATCATCAAGTGTTTATTGATGCAGTGGAACAATACGACAGTCAAATTTTGAAAGAAGCGTTTCACTTAAATTTCGACGATGTTGGTAAAGATATTGAAGGATTTTGGTTGAATTAAAATGAAAGAAAGAAGGATTTGTCATGAAATATATGATTGGTGTCGACATTGGAACGACGAGTACCAAGTCAGTCTTATATGATGAAAATGGAACATTCATCATGAAACATCAAATCGGCTATGATTTACACACACCAAACGTTGATGTCTCAGAAGAAAACCCAGATGAATTATTTGATGCGGTATTAATGACTATTAAATATGTTATGAGAGAATCCAAAGTTAATAAAGATGATATTAAATTTGTGTCATTTAGTGCGCAAATGCATAGCTTGATTGCGATGGATCAGAAACATCAAAGATTAACAAATAATATTACTTGGGCAGATAACCGCGCTGCAAAATATGCAACAGTAATAAATGAAGTGCATGATGGCAATGCGATTTATCAGCGAACAGGTACGCCTATTCATCCTATGTCGCCTTTAGTGAAAATTTTTTGGATGAAACATGAATGGCAAGATGTATTTCAACGTACTGCTAAGTTTGCAGATATTAAAACATACATTTTCTATCATTTATTTGATACATATATCATTGATTATTCAATGGCTTCCGCAACAGGGATGTTTAATTTAGAAACATTAGATTGGGATGTTGGGGCATTAGAATTGCTTGGTATTTCCAAGGAAATGTTGCCGGAATTAGTGCCAACAACGTACGTAATGAAAGGCATGAAAGAACGTTATGCAACATTAATGGGGCTTAATGAAGATACACCGTTTGTTATTGGTGCGAGTGATGGGGTCCTTTCTAATTTGGGTGTCAATAGCGTTGGTAAAGGAGAAGTTGCTGTCACAATCGGTACATCTGGGGCGATTCGTACTGTGATAGATAAACCGCGTACTGATTACAAAGGTAGAATATTTTGTTATGTCTTAACAGAGGACCACTACGTCATCGGAGGTCCTGTAAATAATGGTGGTGTCGTATTGAGATGGTTGCGCGACGAGTTGCTAGCGAGTGAAGTCGAAACTGCGAAACGTCTCGGTGTTGATCCTTATGATGTCTTAACTCAAATTGCAAAGCGTGTTAAACCAGGTGCAGATGGTTTAATATTCCATCCCTATTTAGCTGGAGAACGTGCGCCGCTTTGGAACGCAAATGCAAGAGGTTCATTCTTCGGTTTAACTTTATCTCATAAAAAAGAACATATGATTCGCGCTGCATTAGAAGGTGTTCTTTACAATTTGTATACCGTCTACCTTGCACTCATTGAAGTAATGAATGAAACGCCTAAGATGATAAAAGCAACAGGTGGTTTTGCGAAAAGTGAAGTATGGCGTCAAATGATGTCAGATATATTTGACACAGAGTTAGTGGTTCCTGAAAGCTATGAAAGTTCATGCTTAGGTGCCTGCGTGCTTGGACTTAAAGCTGTAGGTGACATTGAAGATTTTTCAATCGTTTCATCGATGGTCGGTGCTACAAATAATCATATGCCGTTTGAAGAAAATGTCGCTGTTTACCAAGAGCTCGTATCCATTTTTATCAATTTAAGTCGTTCTTTAACAGAGAATTATGAACAAATTGCAGATTTTCAACGCCAACATATGGCTGAAAATAAAACACAATAAATACGTCACTTAAGCATCTTAGATAAAGTTGTTGTGCCATGACTACTATATATTATGTGGAATACGTGCGCGACGACGGTGTTACATTCTATTGAAAAGAGAAAGAGGGGAATGTCATGTTTAACGAAATATGGCCGTTAATCAGTGTTGTTTTAGGTATCGTTATTTTATTAGTATTAATTATTGGGTTTAAATTAAATACATTTATTTCATTAATTATCACATCGATGATTACAGCGTTAATGCTAGGTATACCATTGACTAAAATTATGGAGACGATTGAGAAAGGGATGGGCAGTACGCTCGGCCACATTGCACTAATATTCGGTTTAGGTGCCATACTTGGGAAATTACTTGCTGATGGTGGTGGTGCAACTCGAATTGCAGACACGTTGATTCAAAAATTTGGTCAAAAACATGTACAATGGGCAATGCTTGTTGCAGCATTTATCGTCGGTATTGCATTGTTCTTTGAAGTAGGTTTAGTCTTACTGATTCCATTAGTATTTACAGTAGCAAAACGCGCAAATGTTTCAGTGTTAAAACTAGGACTACCTATGGTAACAGCTTTATCTGTGACACATGGCTTTTTACCACCACATCCAGGACCGGTAGTCATCGCAAAAGAATTAAAGGCAAATGTTGGAGATGTATTACTGTACGGTATGATTATTGCCATTCCAGTTACACTCATTGCAGGACCTATATTTAACAAAGTTGCACAAAAAATGATTCCGTCTGCGTATACACGAGAAGGCGATATTTCAGCGTTAGGTGCACAAAAAGAATTTACGGATCAAGAGATGCCAGGATTTGGTATGAGTTTATTAACTGCAACATTACCAGTCATATTAATGTTAGTGTCTACGATAACGCAACTTGTAACTGGGCACGACAAACCTACAAATCTATTTGAATCTATCATTTATATGATAGGAACAGCAGGGACAGCCATGCTAATAGCAGTATTATTTGCAATCGTTACGATGGGATTAATGAGAAAACGTAAGATGAATCATATTATGGAATCAGTGACGAATGCGATTTATCCAATCGGAATGATGTTATTGATTATTGGCGGTGGCGGTACATTTAAACAAGTATTAATTGACGGTGGTGTCGGAAATACAATTGCTAAAATGTTTGAAGGTACAGAGATGTCTCCAATTTTACTAGCATGGATTGTTGCAGCTGTGCTACGTATCGCATTAGGTTCGGCTACAGTAGCTGCGATTTCAACTACAGGTATTGTCTTACCATTATTACAATCATCAGATGTAAATGTTGCATTAGTTGTACTTGCGATAGGTGCAGGTAGTGTGATTTTGTCTCATGTAAATGACGCAGGATTTTGGATGTTTAAAGAATATTTTGGTTTAACTGTAAAAGAAACATTCTTAACATGGTCATTATTAGAAACGATTATTTCCGTTTCAGGTATCATCTTCATTCTATTCATCAGCTTATTTGTTTAACTAAATATTAAGTAAACGTGTTTTAAGGTAATTGCAATATATTGCCTTGAAACACGTTTATTTTTATGCAGAAAATCGTCTGAAATAGTCATAATCCGAACGATATAAAAAGTATATTGGGGATTTTAGTGTAATGAAAGGCGTTTCAAGACATGTTTTTGTGCGTATTGTACAGGCGATAATTATGAAACACTTAGTATATTGTTTTAAATTAGATAATGATGAATTTAATTTGAAAAATAAGTATAAAAAATACAAGCCTTGTGTGACAAGGGTTTATGATGACTTGAATACAATTTATAGGTATATTTCAAATAATAAAATTATCAATTAACATAAAATTAATGACAATCTTAACTTTTCATTAACTCGCTTTTTTGTATTGCTTTTAAAAACCGAACAATATAGACTTGCATTTATTAAGTTTAAAAAAATTAATGAATTTTGCATTTAAAGGGAGATATTATAGTGAAAAACAATCTTAGGTACGGCATTAGAAAACATAAATTGGGAGCAGCATCAGTATTCTTAGGAACAATGATCGTTGTTGGGATGGGACAAGATAAAGAAGCTGCAGCATCAGAACAAAAGACAACTACAGTAGAAGAAAATGGGAATTCAGCTACTGAAAATAAAGTAAACGAAACACAAACAACTACAACTAACGTTAATACTATAGATGAAACACAATCATACAGCGCAACAGCAACAGAACAACCGTCAAACGCAACACAAGTAACAACTGAAGAAGCACCAAAAGCAGTACAAGCACCACAAACTGCACAACCAGCAAATTTAGAAACAGTTAAAGAAGAGGTAGTTAAGGAAGAAGCGAAACCTCAAGTTAAGGAAACAACACAATCTCAAGACAATAGCGGAGATCAAAGACAAGTAGATTTAACACCTAAAAAGGCCACACAAAATCAAGTCGCAGAAACACAAGTTGAAGTGGCACAGCCAAGAACGGCATCAGAAAGTAAACCACGTGTGACAAGATCAGCAGACGTAGTTGAAGCTAAGGAAGCTAGTGACGAGAAAGTGGAAACGGGTACAGATGTGACAAGTAAAGTTACAGTAGAAAGTGGTTCTATTGAGGCACCTCAAGGAAATAAAGTAGAGCCACATGCTGGTCAACGTGTCGTATTGAAATACAAATTGAAATTCGCAGATGGATTAAAAAGAGGAGATTATTTTGATTTTACATTATCAAATAATGTAAATACTTATGGGGTTTCAACAGCTAGAAAGGTACCAGAGATTAAAAATGGCTCAGTTGTAATGGCTACAGGTGAGATCTTAGGGAATGGTAACATAAGATATACATTTACTAACGAAATTGAACACAAGGTAGAGGTAACAGCTAATTTAGAAATCAACTTATTTATTGACCCTAAAACTGTACAAAGCAATGGAGAACAAAAGATTACTTCTAAATTAAATGGTGAAGAAACAGAAAAAACAATACCAGTTGTTTATAATCCAGGTGTTAGCAATAGTTATACAAATGTAAATGGATCAATTGAAACATTTAATAAAGAATCTAATAAATTTACACATATAGCTTATATTAAGCCAATGAATGGAAACCAGTCAAACACTGTATCAGTAACAGGGACGTTGACTGAAGGTAGTAATTTAGCTGGTGGACAACCTACTGTTAAAGTATATGAATATCTAGGGAAAAAAGATGAATTGCCACAAAGTGTTTATGCAAATACATCAGATACTAACAAATTCAAAGATGTAACAAAGGAAATGAATGGAAAATTGAGTGTGCAAGACAATGGTAGTTACTCATTGAATTTAGATAAGTTGGATAAAACGTATGTCATTCATTATACAGGTGAATATTTGCAAGGGTCAGATCAGGTTAATTTTAGAACTGAATTATATGGGTATCCAGAACGAGCATATAAATCTTACTATGTTTATGGGGGATATCGTTTAACTTGGGATAATGGTTTAGTTTTATATAGCAATAAAGCTGACGGCAATGGTAAAAATGGACAAATTATTCAAAATAATGATTTTGAATATAAAGAAGATACTGCAAAAGGAACTATGAGCGGGCAGTACGATGCCAAGCAAATTATTGAAACAGAAGAAAATCAAGACAATACACCGCTTGACATTGATTACCACACAGCTATAGATGGTGAGGGTGGTTATGTTGATGGGTATATTGAAACAATAGAAGAAACGGATTCATCAGCTATTGATATCGATTACCATACTGCTGTGGATAGTGAAGCGGGTCACGTTGGAGGATACACTGAGTCCTCTGAGGAATCAAATCCAATTGACTTTGAAGAATCGACACATGAAAATTCAAAACATCACGCTGATGTTGTTGAATATGAAGAGGATACAAATCCAGGTGGTGGTCAGGTTACTACTGAGTCTAACTTAGTTGAATTTGACGAAGAGTCTACAAAAGGTATTGTAACTGGCGCAGTGAGCGATCATACAACAATTGAAGATACGAAAGAATATACGACTGAAAGTAATCTGATTGAACTAGTGGATGAACTACCAGAAGAACATGGTCAAGCTCAAGGTCCAATCGAGGAAATCACTGAAAACAATCATCATATTTCTCATTCTGGTTTAGGAACTGAAAATGGTCACGGTAATTATGGCGTGATTGAAGAAATCGAAGAAAATAGTCATGTTGATATTAAGAGTGAATTAGGTTATGAAGGTGGCCAAAATAGCGGTAACCAGTCATTCGAGGAAGACACAGAAGAAGACAAACCTAAATATGAACAAGGTGGCAATATCGTAGATATCGATTTCGACAGTGTACCTCAAATCCAAGGTCAAAATAATGGTAACCAGTCATTCGAAGAAGATACAGAGAAAGACAAACCTAAGTATGAACAAGGTGGTAATATCATTGATATCGACTTCGACAGTGTGCCACAAATTCATGGATTCAATAAGCACACTGAAATTATTGAAGAAGATACAAACAAAGATAAACCAAATTATCAATTCGGTGGACACAACAGTGTTGATTTTGAAGAAGATACACTTCCAAAAGTAAGCGGTCAAAATGAAGGTCAACAAACGATTGAAGAAGATACAACGCCGCCAACACCACCGACACCAGAAGTACCAAGTGAGCCGGAAACACCAACACCACCGACTCCGGAAGTACCAAGTGAGCCGGAAACACCAACACCACCGACACCAGAAGTGCCGAGTGAGCCAGAAACACCAACACCGCCAACACCAGAGGTACCAGCTGAACCTGGTAAACCAGTACCACCCGCAAAAGAAGAACCTAAAAAGCCTTCTAAACCAGTGGAACAAGGTAAAGTAGTAACACCTGTTATTGAAATCAATGAAAAGGTTAAAGCAGTGGCACCAACTAAAAAAGCACAATCTAAGAAATCTGAACTACCTGAAACAGGTGGAGAAGAATCAACAAACAAAGGTATGTTGTTCGGCGGATTATTCAGCATTCTAGGTTTAGCATTATTACGCAGAAATAAAAAGAATAACAAAGCATAATTAAACAAAAATTGACGGGTTTATTTCATAAATTATATGAAGTAAACCTGTTTTTTTAGATTAAATCAAATTTCTAATAGAAAATTAGAGTGTTTTCTGATTGCTTCATTGGTTTATGTCTGATGATTGATAACGAACTGAGAGATAAAGTTAGAATTTAAAACTAGTTTGTAAGTACAAATTAGATTGAATCAATAAGACAAATTAGATAAATGCAATTATTAACTAGATGCAAATTTAGTTAAATTTAAAATATCGTCTTGAAATACGGCTGTTTCTGTATAAACAATCATTAAAACCAAACAAAAACCGAACGATATAAAAATTGTAGTGACGTTATTAATACAATGAAAGGCGTTTCAGTGACTTGTTAATGATGCATTGTACAGGCGATTATTATGTATGTTTTAGTATATTGTTTTAAATTAGATGAATTTTAATTTAATTTAAAAAGTAAGTATAAAAAATACAAGCCTGTTATATCAAGGTATTCAAGAGCTTTGTATGCAATATATGTGAGTTTCAAATAATAAAAAACTCATTATACATAAAGTTAACAACAATCTTAACTTTTTATTAACTCGCTTTTTTTCATTGCTTTTAAAAACCGAACAATATAGAATTGCATTTATTGAGTTAAAAAATAAATGAATTTTACATTTAAGGGAGAATATTATAGTGAAAAGCAATCTTAGATACGGCATAAGAAAACACAAATTGGGAGCGGCCTCAGTATTCTTAGGAACAATGATCGTTGTTGGAATGGGACAAGAAAAAGAAGCTGCAGCATCGGAACAAAACAATACTACAGTAGAGGAAAGTGGGAGTTCAGCTACTGAAAGAAAAGCAAGCGAAACACAAACAACTACAAATAACGTTAATACAATAGATGAAACACAATCATACAGCGCGACATCAACTGAGCAACCATCACAATCAACACAAGTAACAACAGAAGAAGCACCAACAACTGTGCAAGCACCAAAAGTAGAAACTTCGCGAGTTGATTTGCCATCGGAAAAAGTTGCTGATAAGGAAACTACAGGAACTCAAGTTGACACAGCTCAACCAAGTAACGTCTCAGAAATTAAACCAAGAATGAAAAGATCAACTGATGTTACAGCAGTTACAGAGAAAGAAGTAGTGGAAGAAGCTAAAGCGACAGGTACAGATGTAACAAGTAAAGTGGAAGTAGAAGAAGGTAGTGAAATAGTAGGGCATAACAATAAAGAGACAAATGTTGTTAATCCTCATAATGCAGAAAGAGTAACCTTGAAATATAAATGGAAATTCGAGGATGGTATTAAACCGGGGGACTACTTTGATTTCACATTAAGTAATAATGTAGAAACTCATGGTATCTCGCCTCTTCGTAAAGTTCCAGATATAAAAAGTAAAGATGATAATATTTTGGCTGTTGGCAAAGTGATGGATGAAAGAAAAATTAGATATACGTTTACTGATTATATAAATAACAAAAATAATTTAATGGCTGAATTAAACTTAAATTTGTTTATTGATCCAACTACAGTTACGAAGCAAGGAAAGCAAACTGTTGAGGTTAAATTAGGTGAAAATAAGATTTCAAAAGAATTTGATATCAAATATCTAGACGGTGTTAAAGATAACTGGGGAGTAACTGTAAATGGACGTATAACTTTATTAGATAAAGAAAATAGTAAAATACATCATTTAGCTTATATAAACCCTAAAAAAAGCGATATGACCTCAATAACTATAAATGGGTTTTTTGCTAAAGGTGGATTGTATACAGGAAATGTTCCAACAGTGAAAGTTTATGAGTATTTGAGAAGTGATGAATTACCAGAAAGCGTCTATGCTAACACAAATGATCAAGAGAAATTTAAAGATGTTACCAATGACATGAGTGATAAATTAACGCTAAGTGAAAACGGTAGCTATAAATTAACTTTAGATGCACTAAATAAGAAAAGTTATGTTGTAAGTTTTGAAGGTAAATATAATGAAAATGACAAGGAGTTATTATTCAGAACTAATTTGCATGGCTATCATGCTAATTACGGTTATTACTATTATTATCCAGTAAGTTTAACATGGGACAATGGCGTTGCATTCTACTCTAATAACGCTCAAGGCGACGGTAAAGATAAGCCAAATGATCCTATCATTGAGAAGAGTGAACCAATTGAATTAGACATTAAATCAGAGCCGCCAGTGGAGAAGCATGAATTGACTGGTACAATCGAAGAAAGTAACGATTCTAAGCCAATTGATTTTGAATATCATACAGCTGTTGAAGGTGTAGAAGGTCATGCAGAAGGTATTATTGAAACTGAAGAAGATTCTATTCATGTGGATTTTGAAGAATCTACACATGAAAATTCAAAACATCACGCTGATGTTGTTGAATATGAAGAGGATACAAACCCAGGTGGTGGCCAAGTAATAACTGAGTCTAACTTAGTTGAATTTGACGAAGAGTCTACAAAAGGTATTCTAACTGGCGCAGTGAGCGACCATACAACAGTTGAAGATACGAAAGAATATACGACTGAAAGTAATCTGATTGAACTAGTAGATGAATTACCTGAAGAGCATGGTCAAGCACAAGGACCAATCGAGGAAATTACTGAAAACAATCATCATATTTCTCATTCTGGTTTAGGAACTGAAAATGGTCACGGGAATTATGGTGTGATTGAAGAAATCGAAGAAAATAGCCACGTTGATATTAAGAGTGAATTAGGTTATGAAGGTGGCCAAAATAGCGGTAACCAGTCATTCGAGGAAGACACAGAAGAAGATAAACCTAAATATGAACAAGGTGGCAATATCGTAGATATCGATTTCGATAGTGTACCTCAAATTCATGGTCAAAATAAAGGTGATCAGTCATTCGAAGAAGATACAGAGAAAGACAAGCCTAAATATGAACATGGTGGTAATATCATTGATATCGACTTCGACAGCGTGCCACATATTCATGGATTCAATAAGCACACTGAAATTATTGAAGAAGATACAAACAAAGATAAACCAAATTATCAATTCGGTGGACACAATAGTGTTGACTTTGAAGAAGATACACTTCCACAAGTAAGTGGTCATAATGAAGGTCAACAAACGATTGAAGAAGATACAACGCCGCCAACACCACCAACACCAGAAGTACCAAGTGAGCCGGAAACACCAACACCACCGACACCAGAAGTACCAAGTGAGCCGGAAACACCAACACCGCCAACACCAGAGGTACCAAGTGAGCCGGAAACACCAACACCACCAACGCCAGAGGTACCAGCTGAACCTGGTAAACCAGTACCACCTGCCAAAGAAGAACCTAAAAAGCCTTCTAAACCAGTGGAACAAGGTAAGGTAGTAACACCTGTCATTGAAATCAATGAAAAGGTTAAAGCAGTGGCACCAACTAAAAAAGCACAATCTAAGAAATCTGAACTACCTGAAACAGGTGGAGAAGAATCAACAAACAAAGGTATACTGTTCGGAGGATTGTTTAGTATTTTAGGATTTGCATTATTACGCAGAAATAAAAAGAATCACAAAGCATAATCAATCTAAAATTGACAGGTTTATTTCATAAATTATATGAAGTAAGCCTGTTTTTTAAAATTAAATCAAATTTCCCAAGAAATAATTACATACTTAATGACACTATGAAGGCGTTCTAATTAGTGTTAAAATGACGTTGATACATAGATTTAATACTTAGGAAAAGGAGCACATTAACTTTGAAAAAAATAAAAAAGGCAATCATTCCCGCTGCTGGTTTAGGGACTAGATTTTTACCAGCAACTAAAGCGATGCCAAAGGAAATGCTTCCTATCTTAGATAAACCCACAATACAATATATCGTTGAAGAAGCTGCAAGAGCTGGAATTGAAGATATTATTATAGTGACAGGTCGCCACAAACGCGCGATTGAAGATCATTTTGATAGTCAAAAAGAATTAGAAATGGTGTTAAAAGAAAAAGGTAAATCTGAGTTACTAGAAAAAGTTCAGTATTCAACAGAACTTGCGAATATTTTTTATGTAAGGCAGAAAGAACAAAAAGGTTTAGGGCATGCGATTAGTTCTGCGCGTCAATTTATCGGCAATGAACCATTTGCGGTATTATTAGGTGACGATATTGTTGAATCTGAAGTGCCAGCAGTGAAACAGTTGATTGACGTTTATGAAGAAACAGGGCACTCAGTTATAGGTGTCCAAGAAGTTCCGGAAGCAGATACTCATCGTTATGGGATTATTGACCCATTAACTAAAAACGGACGTCAGTATGAAGTGAAAAAGTTTGTTGAAAAGCCAGCACAAGGTACGGCACCATCAAACCTAGCTATTATGGGACGTTATGTATTAACGCCTGAAATTTTCGATTATTTAAAAACGCAAAAAGAAGGCGCAGGTAACGAAATTCAGTTAACAGATGCGATTGAACGTATGAATAATGATAACCAAGTGTATGCATATGACTTCGAAGGCGAACGTTATGACGTTGGAGAAAAATTAGGCTTCGTTAAAACAACGATAGAATATGCATTGAAAGATGACAGTATGCGAGAAGAATTAACACGATTTATTAAAGAATTAGGGTTATAACATTAATAAGCATGATACTCAATAAAATTGGAACACGAAATTGTGAACTAAATTGAATGAGTGTCATGCTTAATTTATGTGTTGTGATATATAGTAGGGTATTGAAATAATATAAAAACAAAAGAAAGTTAATTATGTATTTTTATTTATACTAAATTGAGAAGTATTATGATTGCTTATTTATTTTATCAAGAGGTAAATCTGTTTAAATTTAAAAGAAAAATTTTCTTGGTTTGAGAATCTTGGAAGTATCTGTGAATATGCTTTTAATAGTGTTATATTGTATTTTATTTATTTTGATTAACACAATCCTTTCATCTGCAAGGGATCGTTCTTTGATTAGCATACCTTTATTATTTAATCTATTAACTGACCTAACAATTTGAGGATACATAAATCTAATACTTTCAAACAAATCTTTTAAATTTAGTATCTCATTTTTTCGAGATGATATTACATATAAGATAGATAAATCAAGAAATGTTAAATTAAATCGATATTTTAAAAAATCTTTTGAGTACATAATGTTCATAAAAAGTATAAAAAATTCTTTGCTATATTTTGGAGCCCATTGATATTTTATGTAGTCTCTTTCCTTATTAAATCCTTTAATTATTTTATCTAACTCATTAATAACACAAGCAATCTTTTTACGTTGTATTGGAGTAACTGAAACAAAAATACGGCGTTCATCTGCTTCGTTTCTAGACTTATTTATAAATCCTTTTTTAGATAGTGACTTAATGTTCTTTACAACATCAGATTGTTTGTAAAGTATGTCACCAATGATTTCTTTTAGTGAAATACTGTGTTCATTTTTGTAATAAAAATATGCTAATATCAACAATTCTTTTAATGATAATTTATATTGTTGCTTTAACTCTTGAGTGAGAAAAAATATGTACGCTTCTACATTTATGAATTTATTGACCTTTTCGAAAGTTTGATAGTCCACCTTACATTCTCCTACTATTTTCTGATGTCCCAATACTTTATATTATTTAAAGTAATATAAAAGCAATCTCTTTTGAAGACATGTTAACCTAAATATTTTTATATATAATATATATAAAATATAAATAACTAAAAATCACGGAATAACAAATGACAAATTCATTTATTATCCAAAAATAAAAACAATTGAACAAAATCAAAATATAGTGTTATGATTCATTTGTGTTTATAGCTAGCACCACAAACTAAATATATTTGGAGTTATTACTAGTTAAAGACAAATATTATTTGACGTGACAATTAAAAGTAAGGGATGAAGACTTGATGAATGATTTGAAAAGCAAGAGCAATATTAAATTAATGAAAAGAGTATTAACTACATATGAGCTGCGTAAATATTTAAAAAAATATTTTTGTCTTACATTAGATAATTATTTAGTATTAGCATATTTAGATGTATTTAAAAATGATGAAGGTAAATATTTTATGAGAGACATTATAAGTTATATCGGTATAGACC
>NZ_JACYVY010000017.1:39258-39508 GCF_017151825.1 Staphylococcus sp. EG-SA-18 | reverse complement strand
TGCCGAACACAGAAGTTAAGCTCCTTAGCGTCGATGGTAGTCGAACTTACGTTCCGCTAGAGTAGAACGTTGCCAGGCAAAAAATGGATGCGATGAGCCGCATTGAGACCGCAAGGTCTCTTTTTTTTATGTCTAAAACATCAAAATAAAAAGCAAACACAAAGAAAAATGGCTTGGCGAAGTGAAAACGTTTGAATCTGACGAAACGAGAAAAGAGCGCAACGAGTTTAGTAGAGCTAAATGAGTAAGC